>JAQVGK010000190.1 GCA_028696755.1 Bacteroidales bacterium
TTGTTTTTTTGTTTTGCATCATAAAAATAAGTGAAAAAACTTTACTTACCAAACCCTGTTTAAAATACTTATAAACAGTGGTTTGGTGAGTTTTTATAACAATTAGTTTGCGGATTTAAGGAAATAATAAATCCTTAGGTTTTATTGATTGGTTCATTTATAGCGACAATAGTATTGATGGACAAAGCAAGAAAAAAGCCTACACTTTATTTGAAAGTAATTTAATCGACAAAATCGAAGTCGGCACAGCAAAAGGTTTGCAGCAAATTCATGCTTATTTATTTGGTGGTTTGTACGATTTTGCTGGACAAATAAGGCAAAAAAACATTTCGAAAGGTGGATTTCAGTTTGCGGTTTCACATTTTCTGGGTGAAACATTAAGACAAATTGAGAAAATGCCCGAAGAAAATTTTGATCAAATTGTTGATAAATATGTCGAGATGAATATCGCACATCCATTTATGGAAGGCAACGGTCGCAGCACTCGTATATGGCTCGATTTAATTTTAAAAAAGCAAATAAAACACTGCGTCGATTGGAGTAAAATCGGAAAGAAGGAATACATGAGTGCAATGATTATAAGTTCGATTAACAGCTCTACACTTAAAAACCTGCTAAAAAATGCTTTAACCGACCAAATCAATAGCCGCGAAATGTTTATTAAGGGAATTGATTACTCATATTATTATGAGGAAGAGTAGATTGGTATATTAACACCCGCCACCACCATTCAATGTCGTTTAGTTAAGCAATTCTACGTATATGTCCTCTGGACAAAAAGTGCCTTTTGATTAAGCTTTTTACTGACGTTTATGTCCTCTGGACAAAAACGAGTTTAAGTAAGATCATTTAATAAAAAACTAAAAGATTAACTAGCCCTTTAGGGCTTCAACGTCAGTAAAACTAAATCAAAAACTTAATACCCTCCTTTGTCCAGAGGACATTAACATTTTCTTGATAAATTTTGTCAAAATAGTAATACCCTCTCTTGAAGCCTTAACTTATCAAATCAACCCCTCCTTTCACAAAAACCACTTTTTTATCTGTATTTATGTATTTAATTTTTAATTTTGTTATCAAAATATCAACCTGATTGCGAAATTTTAAACTAAAAAGTCCAAATTGAACAAACTGATTACCATCATATCAATGATTCTACTTGCATGTTCTGGATTTTGTCAGACCGCAACAGATTATTACAACAAGGGAAAAGATTTGGCTAATTTAGGAGAATATTCGCAAGCACTAAAGGAATTTGACAAAGCAATTGAGGCTGACGCAAATTATGCAAAAGCTTATAATTATCGCGGAATAATGAAAGAAAATACTGGCGATTCGCGCGGAGCAACTGCCGATTTTGATAAGTGCATTGCATTAAGTCCAGATTTTGCTGCAGCTTATTACAACCGGGGCATATCATATTTAAGACTTGGAAAATCTGACGAAGCCTGCGCCGACTTTAATAAAGCTCTAAGTATGGGTTACAAATTTGCAAATTCTGCTTTAAACGAAAACTGTAAGTAACACTAATCAACAAACACATTTACAGAATTTGGAACAATGCCAATTAAATAAGGTGTTGAACCAATAATCTCGCCATCAGTTTCGGCAAAAATTGTTTCTTGCGATTCGATTTTAAATTCTTTTGTTTTAAAAGACCTCACTCCATTAACATTTAAGATTGTTCCCGAATAAAGCTTTTTGATGTTCGTCACAATCTTAAACTTTGGCATATTCTCGTATATTGTAACATGAAGCCATCCATCATCAATAACTGCGTCGGGAGTTTGCATCATTCCACCACCCGAATATTTGCCGTTTCCAATACTAATCGAAAGGAATTTCCCCTCGAGTATTTCATCGTTTATTGTAATTTTTAAATGCCAAGGTTTATATTTTATTAAGCTTCTTAAAAGACTAATAATATAAGCGGATTTCGTTCTTTTTCCTCTCTCCTTCATCCGATTTGTGGCTTTTACAACCACCGAATCGAAGCATAGTCCGGCGATATTAATAAAATATGCTTGCCTTATGTCTCCATTAGCAACATAGCTGATTTTCCCAACATCTTGGCGTTTAGTTTTTCCAGTCAGAAGTCGATTTATCACCTTTTGATAATCCGTATCAAAGCCATAATATCTTGCCCAATCGTTTCCTGTTCCCATTTGCATTAAGCCCAGATTAATTTCTGTTGTGGGCACAGAATTTTGCTTAAACACAGCGTTAATTGTCTCGTTTAGAGTTCCATCGCCACCAACAACCACAAAATTTCTCCAACCAGACGAAATCTTTTCAGAAATTATTTCTTCGGCATGACCGATTCTCTCGGTAAATGCAAATTCAAACGTGATATTATTTTTATTAAGCAGCTCCGAAATACGAGGCCATTCCCTTTCACCATCCTCGTTACCAGCATTCGGATTTATTAGGAAAAAGAATTTATTTTCTCCATTTTGATTCAAAATCCCTGAATTTTTTACAATTTTACAACTTTAAACTGAAATCAAAAATAAAAGACTGCAAAAATACACATTATGGGAAATAAAATCAGAATAATTAAAACTTTTGTTAGCGATGTTAACAATCCGCAATCGGAATTTCTTTCTTCGATAAGAGAATTTGATGCCAATGGAAGCGAAATTTTTCTAAAAGAATACGACGAAGAAAACAATGCAGTTTTCGAACATAAAATAGAATGTGATTCCAATGGAAATCCTATCAGCGAGCAAACTATCAGTTATACCGATGACTATGGCGAAAAAAAGCATTACAAATGGGATGAAAAAGGCCGTTTGATTGAAGAAAAAATTGAGTACGATGGAGGCTGGTTCTCGATAAAAAAGTATGAACGAAATGCCGATCAAAAACTTTTAAAAGTAACTACTATTGATGAAGATGGTGAAGTTGAAGAATCGAACGAAACAATTTTTACCGACAAAGGAGATATTCTAAGCTATTGTGAATTCGATGAGGATGGCAAGCAAAAAAACAAAACAGTAAATACCTATCGCGAAGATGGATTGCTAATAATGAAAGAAGAATTTACCGATTCGAAAAAGCCAGACAAAACACATCACTATTATTACAACGATGAAGGCAGGCTTACTGCAGTTCAAACTTTAAATTCATCTGGACGCAGCCTTGATTGGGCTAAAGTAAATTACGACAACAAAAACCGCCCAACAGAGCAGCTAACTATGTCGGGAGCAAAAATTTCGTTATCGTATGACGAAGAAACTGGCGAGGTAACCGAGACCCACTTTTCATCAAACGAGCAAGTTGTAAGCATGACAAAAACATTGCGCGATGCCGATGGGAACATTGTTTCTGTTAAAGAAATTGAGAAAGTTACCCGGTATGTTTATGAGTATTTTTAGGTTAGCAAATCTACGCTGCAACTGTCAGGTTCTGATGCTTCAGCTGCTTGCACAGCGACACTGTCAGGCAACACAGCGACACTGTCAGGTCCTACGGACACTGACAGGTCTGGACCTACGGAGGCTGACAGGTTTAACTGCTGCAGCAGAGACGACAGCTACTAATACTACCATATTTGCAGGCATAAAAATACTTTCAATTACATTTTTGTTTACGATAATCTTAAATTTTAATCTTTCAGGACAAGCAGACAGTCTAAAGTATTTACTCAACAAAACAAGCGGGAACAAAGACAAGGCAATTATTTACAATAAATTATCCGACTTTTATCTTGATTTTAACGAAACTCAAAGCCGAGCATACGCAGATAGTGCAAGGATTATTGGCCTATCTATCTCAAATTATGAGATAATTTCTGATTCTTATGTTAACTATGCCAATTCTTATTTCTTTCGTGGCAACCTCGACTCGGCATATTTATATCTAGAATTATCATACTATTACATAAAAAAATCGGGCAATAAAAACGAAATAGCAGCAGCTCTAAATCGTTTAGGTTTAATTTACGAATCAAAAAGCAAATTTGATATTGCTACAGAATACTACTACAAGGCTCTAAAAATTTATGAAAGTACAAGTTATTTAAAGGGTCAAGCTGAAATATTAAATAATCTAGGGGCAATTTCGGAGGCCATAGGAAATACAGAGGTGGCACTTTCTCAGTATCAAAAATCACTAGAATTATTTGAAAGAAGCAAAGTAAAAGAAGCTCAGGCAAATGTTTATAATAATATTGCAAATTTGTATGCGGCTAAAAACATCAACGATTCAGCAATCTATTTTATTAATAAATCTATCGATATTCTTATAAAAAACAACCGACTTTTCGAAGCCGCCACTGCTTACTTTAACGCGAGTTATTTTTACGAAATCTCTCTAAATTCGATTCGATCGAAAGAATGTATGGACTCGGCATTACTTCTTTATCAACAAACCGACAATATACATGGTATTGCAAGTGTGTATGAAGAACAAGCAGAAAATTTATTTCACAATTATAAATACGAAGAAGCTATTAGATTATTTAACAAAAGTCTCGAATTACGAAAAAAAGTAGGGAATTTACATGCTGAAGCTGAAACCCTCGAGAAACTTTCAAAGTTCTACGAAGAGATGGGAGATTATCAACACTCTCTTCAATATTACAGAGAACATATTATTTTACGAGATTCTATTTTCGATGGAAATACTCAAAAAACAATTTCGGAATTAAATGTAAAATATCAAACAGAAAAGAAGGATAAAGAAATATTGATCTTAAAAAAAGAAAATGAAATAAAAAGAAACTACTATAACTTTTTGATTCTTATAATAACTGCACTACTAGGAATAAGCATTCTTCTTTTTTACTTTTTTAGAACCAAAACAAAATTACTCAGAAGTCAAAAAAGCTATTATGAGCAACAAGAAAAATTATCTAAACTCGAAATTGAAAAGCAGGAAACAAACAGAATAATCCTTGAAAAGGAGGTTAAAGCACAGCAGCAAATCAACGAAATACAAAAAAGTAAGTTTGAAGCAGAACTCGACCACAGTAAACGCGAACTAATTACAACGACCATGCAGGTCCTGAACAAAAACAAAACACTAACCGAAATACAAGATTATCTTGAGTCGTTAACTCCCAAAAGCATAGAGGAAAAAAAAGTATATCGCGAATTGTTAAAAATGGTAAAGGAAAATATCAATCTCGATACCGACTGGGAGCAATTAAAAATACATTTTGATAAAGTAAATACAGGATTCTTTGAAAAACTTCAAAATGATTATCCCGAATTAAGCCAGGGAGATCTCAAAGTTTTAGCATACATTAAAATAAAACTCAGCTCGAAAGAGATTGCTCAAATGATGAACATATCACCAGCCGGAATAAATAAGCGTCTATATCGTATTCGTCGCAAAATGAATCTTCCAAGCCACGCTAATATTAGCGAATATCTCGACATAATATAAAATGTCCGACTAATTATTTCAATCATTTTATTAAACTAATAGTTTACATAAAACAATTTATTCCATTTATTTACAATCAGTTAGTTTTAACTTTAAAATTAGTTTTTTTATTGTTAATAAAAAATTAATGTCCTATATTTGTCTATTGCACTAAATTAATTTGCGTACTAGTTTACCTTATATTTGTAGTATGAGGAAACAACAAATTAGGCGTATGAGATTTATAATGCATAATAAACTTGTGTTATCCATTTCTATTGGATTCATTTCAATTTATGGATTTTCTCAAAACCATGAGATTAATACTACTAAAACAGGCATGAGCATTAATCACAATCACACCGGAATCGTTCGCGGCAATTCAAAGTCAACAATTTCAACCAAACAACAAACAAGCCTAAGTCTTTTACAAAACGAAGAAACTTACGAAGAAGATGCCATTTATGCAAATCGCAAACCGGAAGATGAGTTGGTGGAAAAAAGAGATCGCACTTCCAAACATTTTCAAAACCCCGATGGAAGCATTGAGGCAATACTTTCAACAGGCTCTTTAAATTATCTGGAAAACGGCAATTGGCAAACAATAGAAAGAGAGATCGTTCCTAATAAAACCGGAAAGCACCCAGAATTCGAATATGCCAATACAAAAAATTCATTCAAATCATTTTATGGAAACACCCCTGTAAACGGAATTAAGACTATTGTTGAGAACCAAGAGATTACCGAATGGCAAAACAAAAAAATTGAATTTTATGATGCAGAGATGAACCTAATCAGTTCAATTCAATCAGAAAATTCAGAAATTAGCATTACCCATGCTAATGCTATCTATGCAAATATTTTCCCTTATACAGAAGCTCAAATTACCCAATTGCATGATGGCAGAAAAATTGATTATGAAATTAACTCTGCAGAATTTGTTAATTTAATTCCCGCAAATGCAGTTTATCTCGCGATCAGCGAAGACATAAGTTTACCTGCCGGTTGGACAGCGAAATATTATATTGACAAGCTAAACATAGATCAAAAAGAAAGTAAGCAGCGAATCAGTATTTTCAATAACAGAAAAGAAGAAATTCTTCAATACCAACCACCGGTATATTTTGAAAAAGCAAGCCAACACGACATTGAAAACCCGGTAGGAGAATATCAAATCTCACAAAACGGCCAAACGCTTACCATTAAAACATTGATTGACGCAAGTTGGATTAGGGACGAAGAAAGAAACTTTCCGGTGGTGATAGACCCTACGGTGACGGTGAGTGTGTATCCGAATAATACGACAAATTGGAGTAAAAGTGTCTACAATGATGGTGCAGCAGAAACCACAGGGTATTTTGGTAGTGTTAGTGGATACTGGCTAAATTACCATATAAAATTTAATGTTTCTAGCATTCCTGCCGGTTCAAGTGTCACATCAGCTAATGGATATATATATATATATGGATATGGCGGAATATTACATTCAAATAACAAATGGCACTTTTCAAATTCATCAGATCC
>JAQVGK010000191.1 GCA_028696755.1 Bacteroidales bacterium
GATGCATTGGGAAGAACCTGGCAACTTGGTACAATTCAGGTTGACTACAATTTACGCGAGAGGTTCGAACTCGAGTATAAAGGTTCTGATAACGAAATGCACCAACCAATAATGCTTCACAGAGCAATTTTTGGATCTATGGAACGTTTTGTTGCTGTTTTAATAGAGCATACAGCTGGAAAATTCCCGATTTGGCTAACCCCACAACAGGTTGTTTTGATTCCAATCAGCGAAAAATTCAACGATTATGCAAAAAAAGTTTTAGATTTACTAAAAAATTACGATATTCGCGGCCTAATTGATGACCGAAACGAAACAATTGGTCGCAAGATTCGTGACAACGAACTTAAACGTATTCCGTATCTGCTGATTTTAGGCGAAAAAGAAGCAGAAACTGGAACTCTTTCTGTTCGTAAACAAGGTCAGGGCGACCTTGGAGGCATGAGTCCAGAAGAATTTGCAGAAGTCATCAAAAACGAGATAAAAGAATATTTTAATAACTAAAGAAGGAGGAACAGATTATCGAACCGAAGAAAAATTTTTCGAGGGAAAAAAAACAGGACGAGCACAAAATTAACAGATATATTCGTGCTCCATTTGTTCGTTTAGTTGGCGACAACATCGAAAACCCAGGCATTTTTAGTTTAAGAGATGCCCTTGATCTTGCCGACAAACTTGAACTAGACCTTGTTGAAATTTCGCCAAACGCCGAACCACCGGTATGTAAAGTAATTGACTATCAAAAGTTTTTGTATCAGCAGAAGAAAAAGCAGAAAGAAATGCAAAGCAATGCTGTTAAGATGGTCATTAAAGAAATCAGATTCGGACCAAATACCGACGAACATGATTACAACTTTAAACTTAAGCATGCTGAGAAGTTCTTGGAAGAAGGTAACAAAGTTAAAGCTTATGTATTTTTTAAAGGACGTTCGATTCTTTATAAAGAGCAGGGCGAAGTATTGTTACTAAGATTGGCGCAAGACTTGGAAGATTACGGAAAGATAGATCAGATGCCAAAACTCGAAGGAAAGAAAATGCAGATTATAATCTCACCAAAACCCGGTAAGAAAAAATAATAACTTAATTAAAATTTGAAGCGATGCCAAAAATGAAGACCAAATCCGGTGCTAAAAAAAGATTTACCTTAACAGGAACCGGTAAAATTAAAAGAAGACATGCTTACAAAAGTCACATTTTGACCAAGAAAGCAACAAAAAGAAAAAGAGCTTTAGCTCACATGACAACAGTAGCCGAAACCGATCTTAATAACATAAGATTGTGCTTAGGAATGAAGTAGTCATAAAAAAACAATAAAAAGAATCAAAGTTATTAATCAGAGTGAATTAGCCGAAAGATTCCAATAAAAAGGAACGCTAACCACTCACAAAACGAAAAATTATGCCAAGAAGTGTAAACGTAGTAGCTGCAAGAAACAGAAGAAGAAAAGTTCTGTCGCAGACCAGAGGTTATTTCGGAGCAAGAAGTAAGGTATGGACCGTAGCAAAAAATGCATACGAAAAAGGTCTTGCTTATGCTTACAGAGATAGAAAAGCTAACAAAAGAAATTTTAGAGCATTATGGATTCAGCGTATTAACGCAGGAGCACGCATCAATGGAATGAGTTATTCACAGTTTATGGGTAAAATTCATGCTAACAATATCGAACTAAACAGAAAAGTTTTGGCCGATTTAGCAATGAACCACCCAAAAGCTTTTGCTGCTATTTGCAATAAGATAAAATAAACTCCGCCTAGCGGACTTACCGGGTAAACCGTCTGTATTTTTACAGGCGGTTTTTTTATACAGTTTTCCGATACCCCCAAACCGCTACCGACATAGCAACGATTCCATATACCAGCAGTGACCAAAACTCCGACATTAAATCGCCTATTCCCGAACCTTTGAGCAATACAGATCTTACAATCTTCATAAAATAGTACATCGGATTAAGTCGGTTAAAAACCTGCGCCCAGTCGGGCATCGACTCAACAGCTGTAAATATTCCACCCATCAACACAAAAATGAGAAAGAAAAAGAAAATGGTAAACATTGCCTGTTGCTGAGTAGATGCAAAATCGGCAATAAGTAAACCCATTCCAATTCCAGCAAACAAATATAATGTCGAGAAAACCAATAATGTAAAAACTGAGCCATTAAAAGGCATGTCAAACAGTATAATCCCTATGCCTAAACCTAAACCAAGATCGAGAATTCCAATCAACATAAATGGCAATAATTTTCCGATTAAGAACTGCCATTTCTTTATTGGAGTAACATTTATCTGTTCGATAGTGCCCATCTCCTTTTCTCGCACAATATTCAATGCAGTAAGAAAAATTCCAATCATACTCACAAGAATAGTAAGAATTCCAGGCAACATAAAATGTTTAAAGTTAAGTGTGGGATTATACCAATACGAAGAGCGAACATCAACAGTTGGAGGAAGTAAGTTCAAATCGGTTTTGTTTTGGAATGGCTTAATTTCTCCCAACAAACTCATTACTGTTCGATTAACATATATATTTATCAATCCAGCGCCCTGTCCATCTATGGCATTAATATCGAGAAGCAGTTTTACCGGAATACCAGAGCGTAGTTTGTTTTCGAAATCTTCAGGAATTACAAGCACAGCCTTGGCATCTTCGCGCAAAAGTATGTCAGCAAGCTCTGATTCATTATAATGCATAAATTCCACTTCAAAGAAAGATGACCCCTGAAATTTTGAACACAGCTTTTGCGATGCCACCGACTTGTCCATATCGACAATCACAATTTCGGTTTGTTTTAACTCCAAAGTTGCTGCATAAACCAAAATCAAAGTCTGAATAAAAGGCATGACAAAAATTATTGGCAACATTGTTTTGTTGCGAAAAATCTGTCTGAATTCCTTTTGCAATATTAAAAGTAATGTTCTCATTTAGTCGAGTCTGATTTTGAATTTTTTCACACTTATTCCTATAAATACAGCTGCCATGCCACAAAGTACAAGCAGTTCCTTCCAAAAATATAATAGCCCCTGCCCTTTTAGCATAATGCTTTTTATTGCAATCAAAAAGTATTTAGCCGGAACGATATAGCTAATATATTGTAAGAATACTGGCATATTTTCGATTGGGAAGATAAATCCCGATAGAAGCATTGTTGGCAGCAGTAATCCAAACATGGAGATAAACATGGCAGTCTCCTGCCGATTTGTTAATGTTGAAATCATTAAGCCAAGTGATAGAGCCATGAGAATAAAAATAAAGCCAGTAACGATTAACAGCAGCCATGAGCCTAAAACAGGAACGCCAAAAACTAAATTACCGATAAGAATAATACTTATCGCATTTACAACCGACAATAAAGCGTATGGAGCTAGTTTTCCAAGAATAATCTGCACAGGGCGTAATGGCGAAACCAATAAAATTTCCATTGTTCCACTTTCCTTTTCGCGAACTATCGAAACAGAACTCATAAGAGCAGTAATTACCATTAGAATCAACGCCATTGTTCCTGGAACAAACATATATGCAGAGGTTTGGTTTTCGTTAAACCACATTTTAGGCTCCACGCTAACAGGAATAACTTGTGCTCCATAGTTTTCCTTTATATAATTGTTGATAATCGCCGAAATGTAAGAATTAAGAATACTCGCCATATTTGGATCGCTTGCATCAAGAACAATCTGAACATGGGCTTTTTTCTCCCTCACAAGATTTTCGGCAAAATTTGGTTCAATCACAAGAACAGCTTTTGCTTCTCCACGACGAAAGACTTCATCAATTTGCGAATAATCATTTAGATGCTTAACAAGCTCAATATCCTTGGCTGCATCTAATTTATTAATAATATCATTACTCGAATTATCTTTTGATAAATCTAATACTGCTACTTTAGCATCTCTAATTTCATTTTTTATTACGTAACCAAAAATCAAAATTTGAAAAACTGGAATCAGAAACAAAATCATCATCGTTCGCACATCTCTAAAGATATGCAGAAACTCTTTTCGTAAAAAACCTGCAAATCTGTTCATAATGCCGATGTTTTTAATTCTGCACTTTCCAATTTATTATCACCTCTAGCTAGCTTCACAAAAACATCATCCATAGTTTTAGCCTTAAACTGTTTTTTCAGCTCTGCTGGAGTTCCGAGCGCTTCTATCCTACCATCAACCATTATCGAAATTCGGTCGCAATACTCGGCCTCGTCCATATAATGTGTTGTAATACAAACTGTAATTCCATTTTCTACTGCATCGTAAATCATATCCCAAAATTGGCGGCGGGTTATTGGATCAACTCCACTTGTAGGTTCATCGAGAAAAACAACGTCGGGCTTATGAAAAATAGCTACCGAAAAAGCAATTTTCTGCTTCCATCCCAGTGGTAGATCTTTAACAAAATCATTTTGCATTTCTTCGATGCCGAGCTTAATTACCAATTCGGCAAATCGTTCTTTAATGAGTTTCCTCTTCATTCCATAAATGCCAGCATAAAACTCTATATTTTCCTTTACCGTAAGATCATCATAAAGAGAAAAGCCCTGCGACATATATCCGATATTTCGTTTAATTAAATCGCGATTTTTGTATGCATCATATCCAGCAACCATAACTTTGCCCGAAGTTGGAAAAGATAAGCCACATAGAATTTTTATTGCTGTTGTTTTTCCAGCTCCATTAGCACCAAGAAATCCAAAAATCTCAGATTTTTTTACTTCAAAGCATAAATTATCGTTTGCCGTAAAGTTGCTGAACTTTTTAACGAGATTCTCGATCTGAATTATATTTTCGCTGTTTCCAGTCATTTATTCTCTTGTTTTAATGAATGATAAATAAAACAATCCTCTACAATCGGCACTCCTAATTTCACCTTTGCATTTTTGTAACCGTTTAAAGCGAGGAAATTACAAATATCCGATTCTGCAACAGTATTCTTCTTAACTACTAGGTGCAAACTTTGACCAAAGCTGTTTACACTAATTAAATCTGGAAACCCTCGCAATATTTTCAATGTTGAAGGAATATCGCTAGCCTCTACAACGAATAGTTGCTCAGGAAAACGTGACGAAATTTCGTCTGGAGTGCCAGAATCAATAATCTTTCCTTTGTTCATGAGCGCTATATTATCACACAGAACTGCTTCTTCGAGATATGGAGTTGATACCATTATGGTAATTCCAAAACTTCTAATCTCGCGCAACATTTCCCAGAATTCACGTCTCGACACCGCGTCCACACCTGTTGTTGGCTCATCTAGAATCAAAATTTCGGGTTTATGAATTAGAGCGCATGACAATGCGAGTTTTTGCTTCATTCCGCCCGACAATTTACCAGCTCGTCTATCTTTAAAAGGTTCAATTTGCGAATAGATACTTTTAATAAGGTGATAATTTTCTTTTATGCTTGTTCCAAAAACGGTAGCGAAGAAATTTAGATTTTCCTCAACAGTTAAATCTTTGTACAACGAAAAACGTCCGGGCATGTACCCAAGTTTTAGCCTTAGTTTACGATAGTCCTTAACCGGATCGAGACCAGCAACACTAAGCGAACCCGAATCGGGTAATAATAAACTTGTGATAATTCGCATAAGAGTTGATTTGCCAGCTCCATCTGGACCGATTAGTCCGTAAAAGCCATTTTTCTCAACACTCATGCTTAAATTATCGAGGGCAAGAGTTTTACCGTATGATTTGCAAAGATTATGTATTTCGATTTCGCTCACTTTCTTGCTGATTAATTATTAAAAAAAACTTCGCCAGGCATACCTATTTTTATTCGGCCATCGTTTTTAACGCTAATTTTAATAGCATAAACTAGATTAACTCTTTCTTCTTTGGTCTGTATGAGTTTAGGAGTAAATTCCGATTCCGACGCAACCCATATAATTGTGCCTTCGTAACTGTAATTTTCATCTTCGTTTTTGTCAATTTCTACTCTAACTTTCTGCCCAATCTTAATTTCTGAGAGTTGTGATCCGCTAATATAGGCACGCAGAATAATTTGATCGAGGTCGGCAATTTTGTACAATGGTTTGCCTGCACTCACTATCTCGTGCTGGTTTACATATTTCTCAAGCACAGTTCCATTAATCGGATTAACAATTTTTGCACGGTTTAACGTATCCTCAATCTGTGCTATATTCTGTGCAATAGCATCAGTCTCCGAAAACAATGATGAGTTTTGAGCTTTTATACTTTCCTTTTGTTTGTACAAAATATTAAGTTGTCCGTTTATATCATCCAATTGTTTACCTGTTGCTGCTCCCGAGGCGATAAGCTTTTCAACCCTATCCTTCTCTTTCTTGAGTGTTGTAACTTGCTCATCCACAACTGCAACCTGAGCTACAATATTTCCATGATTTGATTCAACTGCACCTCTCTTGCTCATTAGTTGATGCTTTTGAAAATGCAGTTGCATAGTATCTACCAGCGCGACAAAATCTCCAGTTTTTAGAATATCACCTTCTTTTACAGAAAACTCCAGAAGTTTTCCACTAACTTCGGCAGAGATTATTGTTTCATCAGCCTCAAAATTTCCATAAGCATCAGCTTTACCAGAGTTTTTACCACATGATGCCAAAACGGATGCAAATGCGATTATCAAAAGAATGTTTTTCGTTTTCATATTTGTGTATTTAACTTTTATGTTTTAAATCAATCGCTATTTTTAATAACCTGATTACTTTCACTTACCACTATAAATTTCTCCCTTCATTAGATTATATTTGACTACTGCTTCGTATAGCATTAGCTGATGTAGTTCTCCTTTAAGTCTTTGTGAGTTTTCCTCGTTAAGTGCGCTCAAATAATCAGTTGAAGTAATTACCTGAGAGTTAAGTTGTGCAAGATAGGATTTGGTAATCCCTTCTCGTAATTCAAGTATATCTTCGTCGGATGCGGATATTTTTC
>JAQVGK010000192.1 GCA_028696755.1 Bacteroidales bacterium
AATCAGTAGCAAAATTTATTTTCACATCAATGGAAATTACTCAAAGATCGATAATATGGCATTTTTTGTTAATGACACAAGCCTAATTCTCGACAATAAATTTGTAATGCAATATACAAATGTTGAGAGGTTTGCCGGATATGGAGAAATTGCATTGAATAATCTTGGTAAAATTAGTCTTAATCTTAAAGGGCATTACTATTATTACAGCTATATTCGTAATCGCGAAAAACCTTGGCATATTCCAAATGTTGATGTCCGCTTAAAGACTAATTACCAGTACAACTCAAAACTTAATTTCGGAATTAATGCCGATTTTATTGGTAGCAGATATGCGAAAGAATTTGATTCTGATGGAGATATTGTAGAAAACAAGTTGAAGCCAATTATTGATGTAAGCTTGTATGGTGAATATCGTTTTGCTTCAAACTTCCATGCATTTCTTAATTTGAATAATATCACTGGTCAAAAACAATATGTGTGGAATAATTATATGTCGCACGGATTTAATGTTATGGCTGGTATAAAATATCTATTTTAGACTGTAAAGGGGTGTAAATTAGTGCTGCTTCGGTTTATGGAGCAGCTTTTTTTATGCTATTTTTGGCCAAATAGCTCTCAATAACAGATAATCCTAAAAAGCTATCAACAATTATTTGTAAGTGACTGATAGTCAGCAATATAGCTATTGTTAAATTGTTGATAACTATCCTGTTAAAATGATAAATAAGTGATTTGTTTACGCATAAAAATACTAAATTTGTAATCCTTTTAGAAAATAGAAATAATTGAATTATGAGTGATATTAATGAGAATGCAGAAGCACTGTCAAATGCTGAAAAGACAGAGCTAAACGGTGAGAACGGAAAAGCAAAAACAAATGGCAATGGTAATGGCAATAATGGATATTCTGCCGACAGTATTCAGGTTCTCGAAGGACTGGAAGCTGTTCGTAAAAGACCAGCCATGTACATTGGTGATATTGGCGTAAAAGGATTACATCATTTAGTTTACGAAGTTGTTGACAACTCTATTGACGAAGCTCTTGCTGGTTATTGTGATACTATTGTTGTAACGATAAATGCTGACAACTCAATAAAAGTTGAAGATAATGGTCGTGGTATTCCAGTTGATATGCACGAAAAAGAAGGCAAATCAGCACTGGAAGTTGTAATGACAGTTCTTCATGCCGGTGGTAAATTCGATAAAGATTCTTATAAGGTTTCCGGTGGTTTGCATGGTGTTGGTGTTTCGTGTGTTAATGCTCTTTCAACAACCTTATTGGCAACTGTTCGTCGTGATGGTAAAGTTTATCAGCAGGAATATGCAATTGGAAAACCTGTAAGTGATGTTAAAGTTATTGGCGAAAGTACAGATAATGGGACTACAATTGAGTTCTGGCCGGATACTTCAATTTTCATTACTGGGGAATATCAATTTGAGATTCTTTCAACTCGTTTGCGCGAACTCGCTTATCTTAACAAGGGGATTAATCTTACACTTGTTGATAAACGACAAGTTAATGAAGATGGCTCGTTTAGAAAAAAACAATTTTATTCACAGGACGGACTCAAAGAATTTGTAGAGTATCTTGATGCTGGACGCGAGAAGCTTATTGAAATTATTATCCATGTTTCAACCGAAAAAAATGATGTTCCTGTAGAAATTGCATTACAATACAATACTTCATTTACCGAAAATATTCACAGTTATGTTAATAACATTAACACTATAGAAGGTGGAACGCACCTAACTGGTTTTCGTCGTGGCTTAACAAGAACTTTAAAGGCTTATGCAGAGGAGACAGGGATGTTATCTAAACTTAAGTTTGATATAAGTGGTGACGATTTTCGCGAAGGTCTTACTGCTGTAATTTCGGTAAAAGTTTTGGAGCCACAGTTCGAGGGACAGACAAAAACCAAACTTGGTAATTCTGATGTAAGTATTTCTGTCGATCAGGCTGTAAGTGGACTGTTGAAAAACTATCTGGAAGAAAATCCTCGTGATGCAAAGTCTATTGTGGATAAAGTTATTCTTGCTGCGACTGCTCGACATGCTGCCCGTAAAGCTCGCGAACTTGTTCAACGCAAAAATGTACTTGGTGGAGCTGGCTTACCTGGAAAATTAGCAGATTGTTCTGATAAAGATCCTGAAAAATGCGAGCTTTATCTTGTCGAGGGTGATTCGGCAGGTGGAACAGCAAAACAGGGTAGGGACAGAAACTTTCAAGCGATTCTTCCTCTTCGAGGCAAAATCCTAAACGTAGAAAAAGCTATGCCTCATAAAGTTTTTGATAGCGACGAGATTAAAAATATTTATACAGCTCTTGGTGTAACTATTGGAACCGAAGAAGATAGTAAAGCAGTTAATCTTGAGAAACTACGTTATCATAAAATCATAATTATGACCGATGCCGACGTTGACGGTTCGCACATTACCACTCTTATCATGACTTTCTTCTTTAGATATATGAAACCACTTATCGAGGGAGGTTATCTTTATGTTGCAACTCCACCTCTATATTTAATTAAGAAGGGTAAATCTGAACAATATGCTTGGTCGGAAAAAGATCGTGCTGAGATTATCGAAACACTTGGTCAAGGCAAAGAGTCTAGTTTGCACATTCAACGTTACAAAGGTCTTGGTGAAATGAACGCCGAGCAACTTTGGGATACTACCATGAATCCTGAAACAAGAACTTTACGTCAGGTTAGTATCGAGAATGCTGGGGAAGCTGATCATATATTTGCAATGCTCATGGGCGATGAAGTTGCTCCACGCCGCGAATTTATTGAAGCTCATGCCACTTATGCGAAAATTGATGCATAAATTTTGAAAAATATTCCAAAAAAAAATCCTGAACTCACATTCAGGATTTTTTTTGCTTATAAAAGACTTATTTCGCAGTTTTGATACCAAGAACCAATTCTAGGAAATCATCTTCGTAAGTTGAATAAAGATCTGATGCCGAAAAGAAAACAAGAGCAACGCAGCTTTCGCCATCAGGTAATAGTAACATTACAGAACACATAAATTTTGTTTCTGAACCATCGTCTGCAACGTAGTAACCTTCACCATCCATTCCAACGAAAGAAATTCCATTGTTTTCGAAATCCGATACGTCTTCAGCCCAAGTAAGATCGGTAAGAAGAGCAGCTGCAAGTTCTGTCGCTTCTGTTGCTAAATCATCAATCGCTGTTTCTGAAGATGGATTGTCAGTTGTCCATATCATGCAGAAAAAGTTTCCAGATAAATCTGATTTTGGTGAAATTGTTAAAATACCATCAGAGTTATCAACGGTCCATTTGTCAGTACTTACTGGGATTTTTATTAGCGGGGCATCAGTTGGAAACTTATAAGTTTTCTGAGCTAGACCTGCTGCTACTATTGTACAAACAAATAAAATACTTAAGATTGCTTTTTTCATAATTGTAAGGGTTTTTAATTAATACTAATTTAATACAAAAATAAATAATCACTTAATATTAACAAACATTATTCCAGTTTTATTGTTCAAGAATTTGAATTAAAATTCGCAAGGATTATAACGCGCAAACAAATTTAATTCTATTCTCCAAAAATAAAGTTAAATCTTTCTCTCTCAGAATTTATTCGCACATCGTATTTCGAGATATAATCATAAACTGTTTCTGCTTTAATATCTTTCGTAATGATGATATTGTTTTCGTCGAGGATGTACAAACGTGGGGTTTTATAAGTCCCGTACAACATTTCAAAACCGCTAATATTTTCTGGATCATAAACATTAATCCAGTCTAAGCCATTTTCGATTATAAATTCCTGCCATTCGTTGTTTTCGGAGTCACTTAATACTGCATAAACATCTGCATTAAGATTTTTAATATTCGTATAATTCCCATTTAGAATTAGTGCTGTTTCGTTGCAAATATCACAGTCGGGTTCCCAGAAGAGAAGTATTTTATATTTGCCGTGCATGTCATAAATCGAGTGATAATTCCCTTCATAATCTGGTAAATTCAAATCAGGAGCAAGATTGCCAATTACATTGTGTTGTATTGATTCTATCCTGAATTTCATGACTGCATACGCATAATCGTCAACCCAATCAGGCTTTTTTACCATAAAGTAGTTTCGGTAAATGTAAACCAGATAGGCTTCCATTCGTAAATCTTTGGGGTTCTCGTATCTGGAAATAAGGTATGACAATATGTACTGATTATACTCGTTGCTGATTTGTGATAATTTCACAAGACTGTCAATGTCGGGATACACAGATTCTGGATTGTTTATTCTGGTGTCGAGGAAGTAAAAGCAATAATCTTCTAATAATCTGTGGAAAGCAAATTCGGGAGTGTTAAGTAACCCATGGTCGGAAAAATCAACTCTGTCGAACCAATGATTTTTATAGTAGTTGTAGTGTTTATCGGGGTTAGAGTATCTAAGTGCTTCGATAGAATCGGGTATGCTTATTGGTTCGAGAAGCAAAAGCATTTTATTCAGATAATCATTGGGATTTGTTTTTGAACGATATGATTTGTATAGGTTTGACTGCAGCATATTAAGGCTGTCTATCTTCGCCTGAACAAATTTTACGGTGTCGGGCTTAAAATTCTTAAAGAATTCGGCCTCCATATTTAGCTGCGAACGTAATTTGTTTAATAATGCAATGTCTTTCTGCAGATTTGCAAAAGTTTGATATTGCTTATCTCCACTGATTTGCAGTTTGCCAGTAACGTCGCGAGCATCTGTTTTTATTGTAATATTTTGTTCATTTGCTAGGATGAAATCGAATCTGGTTTGTGGCGGAATTACTATAAAATAAACCCCGTGTTGTAATTCTATGTCGTCTTCAAAAATTGCGACTCCATTTACTGCCGGAACGGAATCAATAACTATGAAATCGGGACCACGGTGTTTGCCAAGAAAAATATAATAATCGGGACAATTTGAGATTTCAACTTTAATGTTGTAAGCAAAGCTTTTTAATGAGAAGAAAATTAATGAAAATAACAAGCCGATTTTCCATAGATATAAAATCGGCTTGTTATTGATTATCGGCTTATTTCTTTTCTGCTTCACGTGCTTTTCGTTCCTTTTCAAATTCGATCAAACTTTTAATGCTCTCCATTCCGATACGCTTACCAATGATTTTTTTGTCGCGATCGAGAACGTAAACAACAGGAGTACTGTATATGTCGTAAAAATCTCTGAATCCAGTGTGAGGATATGGCCCGTCCCAAACATTGTACCAACCGTCTTCGTATAGGTTTTTCTCATCCAAGAAAGTTTTCCATTCTTCTTTATCGTATTGAGTATAAACAGCCATTATTTTCACATTCATAACCTTAAGACTGTCGCGATATTGTTGCATAAGAACTGGAACTTCTTTCTTGCAGTGCCCACAATGTGGTTCATAGAAAACCAGAACGGTGTAGTCGGCATCCACTTGATGTAATGAGATAAATCTGTCGTCGACAGTTTGCATTCTTTTTAAATCTGTTGCAATGTTGCCCAGTTTTGTTGGAGTGATTTTGTTTACTCTTTCTAGAAGTTTAACCATAAACGCAGAATCTGCCCAATGAGCTTTGCCACTTAAATACCATTCCTCGGCAATATCAACAAAAACGGCATCGTATCCCATAATTTTTGATGACTCGAAATAATGGAGTAGGTGTGAGGCTGTAAATTGAAACATTAAAGTGTCGCCACCTTCGTATGATTTTCGAATAATCGACCTCGCCTCTGGCATCATCGAATCTGGTGATGGAACTATCATCTTGTCGAAATAGTAGTTTAGCTTACCTTCAAATATTGGAGTACGCAATAATCCACTTTCACTCCAGTCGATATAATCCCAGTAATGCGCTTTGTAAAACTTATAAGCAAAATGAGGGTCAATTTCATTTCCCGCACTATCCTTTGGTGATTCTGGAATTTCAACTTCTTTCATTGAGAGTAAAACCTTAGAAAAGAATGTATTTGGGTTTTGTTTTACCAACTCGTCCATATAGCTAACACGATCTTTATTCATCGTGGTAAGCTGATCGCTGATTTTCTTTTGTTCATCAGGATTATCTTTTGCCGCTTCGTATTGTTTCATTAATTCGTTGCGCTGATCTTGAATTTCAGTCATCCGTTTCTGATATTGATTGAAAACAATGTTCTCTTTACAGCCTTTGATTTTCATGTTTTCAACAAAGTTGGCGGTGTCTGTTTCAATCGAGAATTTCTTGGCTTCACCAATAAGAAATTCAAAATAAGTCATCCCTTTCGAAGGCATAACAACCAGATAGATACCCCTGTTGAGTTCTTTATCACCAGTAAAAGTCGCATATCCCTTGCTGTCGATTCGAGCTGTGTCAACAACGTACTTCTTTTCGCCAAAATGATGCCCGAGATAAATTACGGTGTCACTTATACCATTAATTTTAACTTTTATCTCATATTTCTGAGCAAAAAGTCCCAGACCCAAAATCATAGTTAAAAATAACAATCCTGCCTTCTTCATAATTTTATCAGTTTAATTAAACACAAAGTTAGAAAATTTTTCTTAAGACAATTCTGCTTGTCAAATAGTTTGCCATTTATCTTAAGTTTTAACATTTTTTTTACAATTAGGGTAGATGATAATTTTTACAAAATTTAAGTAAATCTCGAATCAATGTCGTTTAGTTAAGGCTTTCAATAATAGATTTATTGTTAAAAATCATCCATCAATAAAATGTTAATGTCCGCTGGACAAAGGAGTAATTTTAGTGGTTTATTTAGTTTTACTGACGTTGAAGCCCTAGCGGGCTAGTTATTCCTTTGACAAAAATCGTTTTTGTCCAGAGGCGGTGTGCTGAGCCCGCCGAAGTAACATAAACGTCAGTAAAAAGCTAAATAAAAAGTTCCTTTTTGTCCAGAG
>JAQVGK010000193.1 GCA_028696755.1 Bacteroidales bacterium
TAATCCAAATTAACTCATATATTTCTGCTGACGCCTTCTTAAAACTTAACGCGAATAAACAAATTTACACGAACGGGTTAAAAAAATCAACACGTTGATTTTTTAACCAGTTAATTCGTGAAATTCGTGAAATTCGCGTTCAAAAAAAACTTGGAGTGAGCATCGCGAGCGACAAGTTCACATTGCAATGTGCGCATTTCGACCTGTCATCTTCGCTTTATGCCCAAAAGTTTTTTTTGTGAGAACTTCCAATGACACGAACGGTTTTAGCAATTGATTACGTCTAGAGCTAAAGCAGTTCGTAAAAATTCGTTAAAAAGATATTATTCCAATTTATTGTATTTCGGTAAATTGGTTTTGCCGAAAATCGTTCGTGTTAATTTTTAAAAAGGCGTCCGCAAAAAAAAATATGGATGAAAATTAATTTTAGATTCGTTTGCCCTGCTTAACTAAGCGACACTGATTTCGGTATTGGCTTTAAATTAAAATCAAATAATTTTTATCACAAATTTACCGTTTAAACATATTGTTGTTATTTTTACGCAAAATTTAATTTTACCGAAAATCTGAAATTATGAACAAAGAAATGATCAAAAAGATTTTACCACATTTTATTGCTGTGGTTCTTTTTCTAATTATCGCCGCAATCTACAGCAAGCCTTTGCTAGAAGGTGAAAAACTGTCAACTCACGACTATAATGTTTACACAGCAATTTCGAAAGCAAATAACGAATACGAAGCCGAAAACGACCGTCTTGTTTTTTGGAACAATCACATGTTTAGCGGCATGCCAACTTATGCAGTTTCAACAGCAAAACAGGAAAACATTTTCTTTAAAATTTATAAAGTTTTAATCTTTGGAGATTCGGTGCCTCTAAGTTTAATTTTCTGGTATTTGCTAGGCTTTTATCTGTTATTGAACGCATTTAGAGTTAATCCATGGCTTTCGATGGCTGGAGCACTAATGTTTGCATTTTCATCTTATTTCTTTGTGATTATAACGGCGGGGCACTTTACGAAAGCAATTGCTATTGGCTTTATGGCTCCAATTCTTGGAGGAATTTTTCTGGCATTCGACCAGAAAAAGCCCTGGCAGGGTATGTTTTTAATGACATTCTTTATGGCATTGCAGATTCTTAGTAACCATGTTCAGATAACTTACTATACAGGTTTGGCAATTTTAATTTACGGAATTTTCGAATTGGTTTCAGCGATACGCGAAAAATATCTGGTGCGATTTGCTAAAACTACTGGAATACTCGCACTCGGCTTAGGTCTGGCAGTCGGAATCAATGCAGCTTTTATATTGACAACTCAGGAGTATATACCATATTCTATTCGTGGAAAATCTGAAATTAGCGCCAAACAGAATGCAGATGGAACTTCTGGCCTCGACAAATCTTATGCAACTGGCTGGAGTTATGGTATTGACGAAACTTTAACTCTCTTAATTCCAAATGTTAAAGGAGGAGCTTCGCAGTCTCCATTAACCGAAGAATCTGCAACTTATCCTGTAATCGAAAAAGTTTTTGGTCCACAAGCTGCCGATCAGGTTATTAAAGGTATGCCAACCTATTTTGGTGACCAGCCTGGCACATCAGGACCAGTTTATGCTGGTGCTTTTGTTGTGTTCTTGTTTGTACTTGGGTTGATGATTGTAAAAGGAAAAGTAAAATGGTGGTTATTGACTGTTACAGTTGTTTCAATTGTTTTGTCCTGGGGAAAAAACTTCGAATTTATAACTCACTTTTTCCTCGACTACTTCCCTGGATATAATAAATTCCGTACAGTTTCGATGATTCTTGTTCTTGCCGAAACAGCGATTCCATTACTTGCTGTTCTGGCATTGGTCGAATTATTTAAAAATAGTATCGACACCAAGAAACTTACAAATTATTTCTTTATTGCTCTTGGTGTTACTGGTCTAATTACCATGACATTCATTGTAAAACCTGATATAGCTGGCTTAACAGGTGCAGGAGAAGGAGAAGTAAGAATGGCCGAGATGTTTGCATCGTACTTCCCACAGGAAGAAGAATATGCACAAGCCAGAGAAGATTTTAAAACAGAATTTATTGGAGCCGTGCTTACCGACAGAGAAGATATGGTTCGCGACGATGCTGTAAGATCTTTAATATTTATTATGCTTGGAGCAACCGTTGTTTATTTCACAATTCGTAAAAAGATTAAACCAAATGTTGCCATTGCCGCTATTGCTGTTATTGTAATTGCAGATATGTGGCCAATAAACAAAAGGTATCTTAACGATGATAATTTTGTTCCCAAACGCCAATACGAAATTCCTTATGCAAAAAC
This sequence comes from Bacteroidales bacterium, assembly GCA_028696755.1. The sequence goes on from JAQVGK010000193.1 coordinate 2,317, forward strand.
CAATGCCGATGCATATATTTTGGCCGACACCGATCCTCATTATAGAGTTTGTAACGTACAAAACGGACCTGGCAATGTATTCAACGAGGGAGGGACTTCATTCTATCACAAATCAATTGGTGGTTACAGTGGAGCAAAAATACGCAGATATCAAGAAGTTCACGATTCGGTAATGTTCCGCGAAATGGCATTGGCAGAATACATTGTTCAGTATGGCTTCCAAGCTGGCTTAAACGATACTGCTGTTCAGCAATTGTTCGATGTGCAGGCAAAAACTCCTGTTCTTAATATGCTCAACACAAAATATATTATTTATGATCCAAGATATGCTCCAATGGTTAATCATCATGCTCTCGGAAATGCTTGGTTTGTAGATACTGTTAATTTCGTTGATAATCCCGATCAGGAAATTATTGCTCTTAAAACTTTTGATCCAGCAACACAGGCAATTGTTGATGTAAGATTTAAAGACGAGCTAAAATCTTTTACCGGCGCTCCAGACAGCACTGCAACAATAAAACTTACCGATGTTGCTCCAGATTATGTTGTTTACGAATCTAACACAGCTAGCGAACAACTTTGCATTTTCTCCGAAATTTACTACCCACACGGTTGGAAAGTAACAATTGATGGTAAAGAAACTACTCATTTCAGAGCAAACTATATTTTAAGAGCAATGATGGTTCCGGCAGGAAAACACACAATCAAATTCGAATTTATCCCTGAAGTTTATAAAACTGGTGTAATGATTTCGTACGCATGCTCAATTATTTTCTTCTTACTAATCGGCGCAGGCATTTTCTTCGATTACAAAAAGAAGAAGGCTTTGAAGTAAGACTAATTGCAAAAAAACTCCGAAATTTCTTTCGGAGTTTTTTTTATTCAAAGTCTTTTTCATCAATTCCCTTAGGAACAAATGGTTTAAGATTACCCTTGTTTTTTATAATGTCGCGCACAATGCTGCTCGAGATAAAAGTATGCTCTGGCAGTGTAAGAATAAAAACGGTTTCGATGCCCTCGTCGAGAAGTTTATTGGTTTGACCTATTGCTCTTTCGAATTCAAAATCGGCAGAGGTGCGCAAACCACGTAGAATAAACTTACAATCGTTCTGGCGACAAAACTCAACTGTTAGGCCTGAGTATTTTTTAATCTCAATTTTTGGTTCTCCAGCAAAAACTTTCTCAATTATTTTAATTCTTTTCTCAACGCTCAGAAAACCACTTTTCGTATTATTGTCGCCCACACCTATTATAATCTTATCGAAAAGTGGCAAGGCACGCTTAACCACCGACTCATGCCCGGCGGTAAATGGATCAAAAGACCCTGGAAATATTGCACAACGTTCGTTTTTACTCATTTCCAGCAATTTTCGACCATGAGTCTTTTAAAGTCACAGTGCGGTTAAATATAAGTTTACCTGGTTGCGAATCTTTATCAACACAGAAATATCCTTTACGCTCGAATTGGAACTTATCTCCAGCTACAACATTCTCTAAAGATTTCTCAACTTTTGCGGTAACAATCTTTAGCGAATCAGGATTTAGATAGTCGAGATAAGTTTCTGTCTCGGCTAAATCGTCGGGATCTTCTTTAACAAAAAGTCGGTCGTATAGTCTTACCTCTGCATCTATGCATGTTTTAGAATCGGCCCAGTGAATTGTTCCTTTAACTTTTCTACCATCGGGCGACTGTCCACCTTTACTTGCGGGATCGTATGTGCAATGCAATTCTATAATATTGCCTTCGTTATCTTTTATGACTTCGTTGCAAGTAATGAAATAAGCATTTCTTAATCTAACTTCTCCACCTGGTTTCAGTCTGAAAAATTTATTGGGTGCATCTTCCATAAAGTCTTCACGCTCAATAAAAATCTCTTTACTAAAATAAACTGTTCTGGTTCCGGCCGCTTCGTCCTCAGGGTTATCGTTTGATGTAAGCTCTTCGCTTTGTCCATCAGGATAATTTGTAATAATCACCTTCAATGGATCGAGAACTGCCATCACCCTATTTGCTTTTTTATTAAGATCTTCTCTGATAAAAAATTCGAGAAGCCCAACATCAATCATATTTTCTCTTTTTGCTACACCTATACGCTCGGCAAAATTGCGGATAGATTCGGGAGTATAACCTCTGCGACGCAGTCCCGAAATAGTGGGCATGCGTGGATCGTCCCATCCACTAACATATTTATTTGTTACAAGCTCGAGTAATTTACGCTTACTCATAATTGTATAAGAAACATTAAGGCGAGCAAATTCTATCTGACGTGGACGCTTTCCTGTTGTGTCGATTTGGTCGAGAAACCAGTCGTATAAAGGGCGATGTACTTCGAACTCAAGAGTACAAATAGAATGTGTTATTCCCTCGATATAATCGCTCTGACCGTGAGCATAATCGTACATTGGATAAATGCACCACTTGTCGCCTGTACGGTCGTGATGTTTTTTCATGATGCGATACATAATCGGATCACGCATGTGCATGTTTGGCGAATTCATGTCCACCTTCGCACGTAAAACCATTGAGCCTTCGTCATGCTTACCGGCTTTCATTTCTTCGAAAAGCCTCAAATTCTCTTCGATGCTGCGATTGCGAAACGGACTTTCGATTCCAGGCACAGTTGGATTAGTACGCTGACGACTAATCTCATCAGGAGTTTGCTCATCAACATAAGCTTTTCCATCTTTAATAAGCATTACAGCCCAATCGTAAAGTTGATCAAAATAATCCGACGCATAAAACAAATTATCGTAATCAAAACCAAGCCAGCGAACATCGTCAATGATTGAATTAACATATTCAACTTCTTCTTTCGAAGGATTAGTATCGTCGAAACGCAAATTGGTTTTACCATTAAAAGTTTCTTTCAAACCAAAATTTAGACAAATTGATTTAGCATGACCTATATGTAAATATCCGTTTGGCTCTGGCGGAAAACGGGTTAAGATTGCCGAATGTTTGCCAGTTTCAAGATCGTTTGTAATAATCTGCTCGATAAAGTTTAATGATTCTTTTTTTTCGTCTTCCATCGCATTAATATTTGAGGGACAAAGATAGAAAAAATCAAATCACAAATTATCCCGATAAAACAGAAATTGCATGTGTAAGTAATATAAAACTACAATTTACTGTTTTAACGACCTCTCAAAATAAGATTGCAATGCAATTTCTTATTTTATCGAGGATCCTCGAAGAATAACAAAAATCAAAGATTTTTTATTCTTCGGAACAAATCACAAACTCTAAATCCTAATATCTAATAAACAGAAGTCGGGAAACAGAAGTCTGAAGTCAGAAAACAGAAGTCTGAAGTCGGGAAACTGAAGTCGGAAGTCGGAATACAGAAGCTGACGCCAGAAAGTTGCGTAAAAAGACCTGTCAGTGTCATTAGACCTGACAGTGTCGCTAAGCAAAATTTCCGTGTTCTGACGTCCGTTTTCCATTTCTGGCGTCAGCCTCTGACTTCCGACTTCTGTTTTCCGACTTCTGCTTTCTGACTTCTGTTTTCTGACTTAAAAATTCGCATATACAAGAGTTGTTCATCATTTTTCATTAACTTTGCAAGATCAAAAAAGTGAATATGAATAAAATCTTTATAAATGGGATGGAGTTTTTTGCTTTTCACGGGCATTACGACGAAGAAAAGGTTGCTGGCAACAAGTTTTTGGTTGACTTAACTTTGTGGAGTGATACTTCATTAGCAGAAAAAACCGACAATCTTGATGATGCATTAAACTACCAGATTGCTTATGCCTTAGTAAAAGAAGTTATAACAAATACAAAATCCAATTTATTAGAAAATATTGCTGCAAATATTTTAAAAGTTTTATTCGATGAGTATAAGAATTTGCCCAAAGCCAAGATAACTATAAAAAAAGTTTCTCCTCCGATGGGTGGTCAAATTGCTGCGGTTGGAGTAAAAATTAAAGGAAAGAGGGAAGATTATAAAGTGCCTAAAGTGCCTAAAGTGCCTAAAGTGCCTAGAGTGCCTAAAGTGCCTAGAGCGATGCGGTGAGCGCAGTCGAACCGTGCCTAAAGTTGTTTGGCTGATAGCTAGCGGATTACTGCACCGCTCTAGGAACTTTTCAACGTTTCCATAACCGCTTTGGCGGATGATGGAAAGTTAAAAAGCATTGTATAGTGTTTAAGACTTTACATTGCCTACATGTATAACTCTATTTCTGAAAAACATTTTGGAGGCAATGTAAACGTCAAAAGAATTGTCTAAAGTTTAAAGTACCTAAAGTTGTTTGGCTGCTGGCATAATTTATCAAGGTTTCACATAATTACACCTCAATTAATCAAAATAAATTCCAATTAAGTACTCTAGGCACTTTAAACATTTTAGGCACTTTAGGCACTTTTTATAAAAATATTTCGTAACTTTACCGAGATTAATTAATAGTATACCTTAAATCCGCAAATTACAAAAAATGTTAAGACAGGTAATTTTTTTTATGGAATTTCATCCTAATATTTCAAATATTCACTAAAATTCTGTAAAAACTCTAACTTATTTTGACAATATTTTGT
>JAQVGK010000194.1 GCA_028696755.1 Bacteroidales bacterium
GACTAAATTTTTATTTATATCTTTGCTCATGTCGTTTTTTATTTTTTGCAAAACAAATTTACGACATTAGGGTGAACCCTTATGGTAGTAGCCCTACTTTTTAAAAAAAATTACTCGGTCAGTACTGTTTAAGAATAATAAATTTTTACTATTTTTGTCTAGATTTTTACTGAAGAGGATTTAAGACTTTAAACATGTATTATCAAACTATAAAACATAAGCTATATGTGCTATTAATTGCATATATATTATGCCATTTTAGTGCTCATGCACAAATAGGACAATGCAATTCGGGCGGATGTACAGGAGGAACTCAATTCCCATCGTCAGAATTTTCATCAACATCTGATACTTGGACAATAGTTTCTACAATAATATATGCTGGAGAATATGCTGTTTACAATGTAGAATCAGGTAAAACTTACGAATGGTCGTTACTTTCTGCTGATGGCGGCGGTTCTTCTTACGATTCTGAGCTCACCCTACTAAGCTTTGATGGCGCAACCCAATATTGCTATAGCGATGATGTCAACAATTTAAATGCAAAGATTACTTGGACTGCGACATTTACAGGAAAAGTGAGAGTTTTAGTAAACCAATATAATTGTCAGACCAATACGATATTTACTACTTTAGCATGGCGGTGTGCATCTTGCGGTTCTATTGATCCACCAATAAATGATGATTGCAGTAGTGCTGTAAGTCTAAGCGTTTTTGCTGGAGAGACTTGTGGGGGCGCAACAAGCGGAACGGTTTTAGGAGCAACAAATTCAAGTTTAACATCCTGCTATGGAACTGCAAACAATGATGTTTGGTTTAAGTTTGTTGCAAGCTCGGCGAATTTCCATAATATTAGTATTGTTGGCTCGTCAGGATTTGATGCAGTTATTGACTTACGCGAAGGACTATCATGCAATGGAACCAATTTAGAGTGTGCTGACGACAATGGTAGTGGCGGTACTGAGCTAATTTCCACTAACGCATTGACTCCAGGTCAAACTTATTACGTAAGAGTGTATGATTATTTTTCATCTGTGCCAACAACAACAGATTTCACAATTTGCATAACTGCACCAACAACTTGCACTCCAAGCTATACTAGTGGAACAAGTGCTGGTGACTATATTGACGGAGTACTACTAAATGGCGAAAATTCAACATCAATTTCGAACACTTCGTCTGGTGGAGGTGTGCCTTATGTAAAAGACTACACGGCGCAATCGGCACAATTAAAAGCTGGCTTTAGCTATTCGATAGATTTAACAAACGGAGCATACGGCGGGCAAACAATGGGCGTGTGGATTGATTTTAATTCGGATGATGTCTATACCTCTGATGAGAAACTAGGAGAAATTTCAAATATGGATATTGCACAAGCAAACTCGCTAGGCTTTTCCGTTCCTGCTGGCGCTGTGCTGGGAACGACAAAAATGCTAGTAAGAGCTGTTTGGTCGCAAACAGAAATTGACCCTTGTACAATTTACAGTTTTGGAGAAGCCGAGATTTATACTATTAATATAATAAGTCCGTGCGAAACTCCAGGTACCCCTACTCTATTATCGGAATCTTCAATTTTAGAAAATTCTGCGACAATTTCATGGTCGGCAGGGGCACCAGCCGGAACTGCCACTGTAACATATTATTGGGCAATTGGCAGCGGGTCAAATGTTACTTACGAAAGTAATTACACACAACGAGGAACAACAACTGGAACATCTGCAAACTTAAGCTCATTAAATTCTGGCACACAATATTATTGGACAGTTAAAGCAGTAACATCCTGCAACGGAACGTCATCGGCTTATGCATCAGTAGATAATTTTACCACAAGTTGCATCACACCCGGGACACCTACAAGTTTATCCACAACAGGAATAAGCACAGGTTCGGCAACATTAAATTGGACAGCCGGAACACCGGCAGGAAGTGAAACTGTTAGTTATTATTGGGCTGTAAATACCAGTTCGACAGTAGATTATGAAACAAATAATGTTCAGTGCGGAATTACAACCAATCTAAATACTATTATTTACAATCTAAGCCTAAATACTCAGTATTATTGGACAGTAAAAGCTGTAACAGATTGTGGATCGGGCTCTTCGTCTTTGTATGCATCTGCAATAAACTTTACAACGCTTTCGGTTGACGCTCCACTAACATGGACGGGCACGACAAGTACAGATTGGAATAATTCGGCAAATTGGGATCAAGCGCGGATACCTCTTGTATCGGATAATGTGATAATTCCAGTGGTTATAACAACAAATTATCCGGTAATAAATGCTGCGACAGGGGATGGACTAAGCATTAATAATTCTAACAACACATATGTTTGTAAGTCTTTAATTATAGAGAATGGCGCAAGCGTTACAGTTAAACCGAGTGCAGATTGGAATTATCCAGAATTATCATGTAGTGGAGATCTTATAGTTAACGGTACTCTAATTCACTCATATTTTACTTCATCTAACAAGTGCCTTATTAATTCCGGAGGCACTATAACAGTAAACAGCACAGGTGTTTTTAATGTTGGAAATATGACTCTTACTGTTGATAGGTATAATAGTCTTACAATAGATGCCGGTGGAAAATTAAACATTAATGGTGGAACTGTTTCAATCATGAACTCTTTAATACATAAAGGAGAGTTAAACATGACTTCTGGAACTTTATACATCAAGCGCTATGGTTCAGGAAACCTGCCGCTTCAAACAGATGGCGGACCATCATGGGATTCCTATAGCACAGCTGCGTTAAATATCGAGGAAGGAGATGTTTACATTTGTGGAAATCAAAGTGGAAAAAGAATGATAGACTGGAATTCCTCTCAAACAAATAACATTACTGGTGGTACAATCTTTTTAGAAAACAAAAAGCATGCTTCGGGTTTAGACAATGACGCAAATCTTGATTTTGCTGGTCATACTATTCATAACCTAGTTATTAACCGTCCCGCAAAAATAAATTACATTGAAAATTTAGCAAGTAATGGTGTTGCAATAAACGGCGATTTAACAATTGAAAATGGCACCTTAAATGCAACAACAAAAACCATTAATTTGTTTGGGAATTGGATAAACGAGTCGGCTAATGCTGCTTTTGTTGGTGGAACCGGGACTGTTAATTTTAAAGGACAGAGCAAAGAAATTAAAGGAGAATTTTCAACAACATTTAATAATCTGATACTATCAGAAAACTCATCCTACACAATTTCACCAACAGTTATAGACAGGATAAATGTAAACGGCGATTTAACTTTAAATACAGGTTCTGTTCTAAATATTGCCGCTGGAAAGATGCTCGATTTCTTTGGCGATGATGCAATAATTAATGGTGACATTGTTGCGGTAAACAATCTAAATGGCACACGTGATTTCGACATAAATAACAATGCAAGTTTATCGGGAACTGGGAATATTGCGGCAGATTTACGAATTTATAATAATCAAACAACACTTGCTTCGAATATTGATTTGGATGGTGATTTAATTTTAAATCAGGCAACATCTGCTTTAAGTTTAAGCACATTCAGTATTAATATTTCTGGTAGTTGGACAAATAATGGAATCTTTACTGCTGGAACAGGTAGTGTTTTATTTTCTGGGGCATCAAAAACTATTGGTGGAGTAAACAAATCAACTTTTTATAATTTAAGTATTCTTGATGGAGCGTCCTATACTATAAATCCGACTAATGACAGAATTGAAGTAACAAATACTTTTCTTACAGAAACAAACTCGACACTTAATCTGGCAACAGGCAAGAAATTATCTTTATTTTCATCAATAAACACTATAAACGGCAATATTACAACTGCGTCGAGCAAATGTGATGAAGTAACATTGGGAACTACAAGCAATTTCGAAGTCTATATTAGAAGAGACAACACACTTAGCGGTGCTGGAATAATTGGAGCAGATGTGTTACTTTATAAAGACAGTGGATTTTCTTCCAACACAACTTTGACATCCGATATGACAATTAACGGATCATTATGGATTTCAAGTGAAGGTAATGGGCCTGCAAATTTATTAGCTGGAAACAATAAACTTACTATTAGTGGAAATTGGATTTCGAACGGAAATTTCACATCTGAGTCATCAACTGTAGTTTTAAATCCGACCGAAAACCGTACAATTAGAACATTTACTCCAATAACTGGTGGTGTGGTTTCAACAAATAACAATTTTTGGAATCTAACAATTCAGCCTGCAGCAGGAATAACAGTTAGTTTAAAGCGAGATGGCTCTGGCACAGAAACTCAAACTGTAGTTGTGGACCCACCAAGCGGACCTTACGCTGGACATTTGACGGTGAACAACAATCTCGAAATATTAGCTGGGACATTTTCAACTGGAGATGCAGGTGTTGCAGGACGAAAACTTATTTCAAAAAATGTTACCGTAATTGAACAAGGAGCAACTTTACACATTGGCGGCTTATCTGCCGAGAACAATTGGGGCCATTTTGTTACAACATTTTATGGCGATATTATCTTGCGTGGTAATATAACCACATCGCGACCTTTGATTTCAGGTTTTGCAGAGATTTTCCTTATGGGTGCTCGTTTAAAAGGCTCTGGTAATTTAAATGAATTCGGTTGTGATATTCAAATCCATACGACAGCAATTACGACTCAAGAATCGGATGTTTATATTCAAGGAGATTTGATAATTCAGGATGATGGAACGCTAAAGTGCGAATCGAATAAAATTCTCACTATCGGAGGAAATCTTTATGTTTATGAAAGTTTAACTCATAAAGGCACAGTAAATGTTTATGGCAATATGACAAATGCTGGAAGAACTACTAACATTGTTGACATTGACGAAAGCATTTTTAATTTTATTCAATCTGGTTCAAAATACACAATACTTGATAATAAAATTTGGTTTGGTGAAGTAAATATTATTGGAGGCACTCGAGTTTTTCAGCAAGATATTGATTGCGCATCAGATCTAACAATTACAAGCGGATCGGCGATGGATATGTACACTACAGCACCCAAAAATCTTAGTCTGTCGCAATCTTCAAACTTTATAAATAACGGCAGTTTTGTTCCATACACTAACACAGTTAGTTTCACAGGAAATTCGGCACAAAACATTACTGGAAGCACTCAAACCACATTTTATAATTTAGAAGTCGCCAATTCTGGACAAGGAGTTTATCCCCAAAATATTGCGTCCGTTTCCAATCAACTGATATTGACCAGTGGTGTTTTTAATACCACTACTTCAAAATATATCAGTTTGCTAGATCAATCATCTGTTTTGCCAGAAGGCGGAAAGTCAACCAGTTTTGTAAACGGCCCTATTTTCAAAACTGGACGTAATGGGATTGCAGGAAACTACAGTTTTGTTTTCCCAACCGGTAAAAATGGGATTTGGGCACGTATAGCAGCCGAGCATCATAGCGGAACAACTGCTTCAACCGATGTGTTTATGGCAGAGTATTTTGATTACCCCTACCCTGTTGTAGATTTTGATGCAAGTATTCAGGCGGTAAGTACGGTTGAATATTGGAATTTATCAAAAATTAGCGGCAATTCTGATTTACAGAAAAAAGTAAAACTGTATTCAGAAGACAAAAACAGAAGTGGTATTATTAGTTTTACTGCTGATGCCGATTTAACAGTTGCACATTTTAACACGACTACACAAAAGTGGGAGGATATCGGATTAACCGGTTCGAATGAATCTAGCTCTACAGGTTGGGTAATTTCAAATTTTAATGGCAATTTTTCACCTTTTACCTTTGGTTCTAAGACTGGTGACAATCCACTGCCTATTGAACTTTTAAGCTTTGATGCTAAGCTTGGAAACAACAGCGTGTCGTGCACATGGTCAACAGCATCGGAGTTTAACACCGACTATTTTATTGTTGAGAAGTCGGTAGATTTGGTTTCGTTTTCAGATGTAGGAATTATAAAAGCAGCAGGTTTTAGCAATCAAACTCAGAACTACCAACTAGTTGACAATCAGCCATTTGACAACATAAGTTATTACCGTTTAAAATCGGTAGATTTTGACAAATCTTACTCATATTCGGATGTCGTTGCAATCAATAACCCAAAAATATCAGAACCAGAAAGTAAAACTTACGCATCTACATTCGAGATTCTAAGTCTATATCCAAACCCAGTAAAAGATGAGTTTTATATTATTATAAATTCTGATGAAAGCACACGCATTAAACTAGTAATAACCGACATAAGCGGCAAAACTATTTATCAGAACTATGCACAACTGCTCGAAGGCACAAATCGCATAAGTCTAAACGCATCAAACTACACCGAAGGATTCTACATTTTAAGCATCACCGACAACAAAATAGTGAAGAGTGTTAAGTTTGTCAGGGGGGAATGAAAGCATTTATTTGGTTTTGAATTACATAAGAATAAATAAGCCAAATTTTTGGCCATAAACGATGCTTTGCCGATAGCAAAACGTCATTACTATTTAGAGTTGATTAGAGTACGTAAAAATCAAGAATAAAACATAGAGATTTTGGTTTTAAATCAGATAAATAAATGATCGATATGTTACCAAATCAATATTATCGAACATTATCATAATAGAAAGAAACAAAACAAAACAGCTTTTGAATCTTTTAAGCATTTATTCAATCGTACCAAATCTAAAATCCTACCAAATTGTTAACAATTTAGACTAAATACATTAAAAAAAGATTTTGAAGGTATTATTCATTTTGTTAGTTTTGTAGTGATTTTTCAGGGGCGCGCATTGGCCCTGGGGAACAGGGGGATGGCGACCAGCCAGGCCAGGGTGGCGGCGGCCGCCAGGACG
>JAQVGK010000195.1 GCA_028696755.1 Bacteroidales bacterium
TTTCATTTTCCCTTTTTTTCAAAGAAACGATTTAATAACTCCTTATCATTTTCGCGAATTGCTTCCAATGGCTCAGATTGCTTAACCAGTCTATTCTTTACAATTCCTTTTACACATTTTGTTACAGCTTTTTGAATTCCAGAAACTTTACTTTCTTCATTCTTGAAATATGATTCGAGGTTGTCTTCTCTAAACTTTAGTATTTCTTCCAGGTCATCACCATCAGAATAATATCCACAATGAAAATTTTGATCTGCAAAAGCTTTTTCGGGGAAGTTTACATCACCAAGACCGAATATCTTAAACGATCGGTCGAGAAATTCGAGATAAGTGCATCGGCAGTTTTCGCCTCCACCAAGGTTGAATATTTTACCTTCGATTATATTTCTATGTTCAATCGCGTTTACGAAAGCTCTTGCTGTATCGGCCGGAGTGCAAATTTCCATTTTTGTTGCAAGTGGCATGTGAAACATAAGTTTCGAAATTTTATGTCCGCCCATTATTGCCGTTAGCCTGAAAATACTCCATTTTAGCGCGCTAGATTGGATAATTTCTTCGGCAGCGATTTTGGTTTTTGCATATTCGTCGCCTACACTTGGTAATAAAGGATCGGTTTTATAAATATTGGGATCTTTTAGCCTATCACCATACACTGAGATTGATGAGCTATAAAGTAAGAATGCTGAAGGTGAATATCTTTCAAGATTCCGAACTAAGTTTGTTGTTCCAATTGTATTAACACGATACGCAAGCTCTGGTTTATCATCTGCCAATGGTGGAATTATAGCAGCAATGTGGATTGCGATATCGACATCTTTGCAAACTAAACCAATATCTTCATCTCTCGAAATGTCGCCATAAACAATTTTAATATCGTTTAAATATTTTGAAAAAGTTTTGCGAGTTTTTTTTGTATTGACATCGAAAACAGTTATTTCGTATTTGTCTTTTTGTTGATGCAACTGTTTCAAAATTTCGTAACCAACAGTTCCCGATGCCCCAGTTAGTAATACTTTTGTTTTGTTATTCATAGAAATAAAATATTCTTCAAATATCGAAAATTTATTTCTTTAAACAGTGATTTGATTCAAAAAATTTTTTTATTTGAATTTGATGCGAGATCTAGCTAATCACTTGTTATCGCTTAAGGAACTATTAAGTTTTTGGGAGGGTCAAATCCAGTATCAGTTCTCTTACACCAAAATATTTCTGAAGAACACTCGTCCTTAAGAATAATGTCGGGTTTTTAATAAAATAATAGCTTACCTGTCAGCATACTTTACACTACCAACGCTTTTAATGTATGCGCCCATTTCAGCATGCATTTCTTCAACAGGTTTAAGACTGTTAATGATATCGACAAAAGCCTGGCGTTCACTTGTGAAATTATCGCGACGCGTTTCGTAGAATTTTAAAAGAGAGTTTAATTGCTGAATTGTATTTACCTGATCTTTTAAGATTCCGGCATCATTTTCGGCAGCTTCCCACCATTCCATTGTTTTTCTCGGTAAATCCAAAGCAGTAAATAAGCCTTTTGGGTCGTAGAGTGTTAGTATATCGGGAGCCGAAGTCGGAATTGATGTTCCCCAGTTGATGTAATTTTTGAAAACTGACTTTAATACATTGGCAGTAAAACTTGTTTCTTTGTTAAGTAACATTTTGTTGATCTCCATCGCATTGTCTGTGCAAATTTGCCAGTTTTCCTTCCATTTTTCCGACATTATTTTTAAGTCTGCAATATGCTGCATTGGTACATCAGATGGTAAACCAATAAGAGTTATTTCGCAAGAATAAGCTGGGTCTTTTTGTTTTGCTCTGTCAATATTTTCTTTAATTTCTCCAAGGCTGTTTTTTAAATTTCCCCAGTGCATTTTTGCAGATGACCAATTCTTTTCGATTAGTGCTTTTTCAATTAGATTATAGAATTCCTGAACTCGGTCGAGATTGTTTCTTACAGAAAAATCTTCCATTCCGGTAGCTTTAATGTTATTTGAAGAATACCATTGACCTTCGTCCTGAGTAATTACGAAATAAAAAGTTGCTGTTGCCTGATTCATTTCATCCTGTTCAGTTTTTCCTCCAGGTGTATTTCGCACATAATGCCAGTTACTGACGGAAGTAACCTTAAAAAAGACTTTTTGGTAATTGCCTGGTTTAAATTCAACATTTGCTGTCCTTTGTATATTGCCTGTAGTTGCAGGAGTAATCAGCACTTCGGGTCCTGATGTAAAACTCGCTTTCTCGTCAACCAGCTTCCAGTCTCCTTTGAACTGACCGTTATTTATTTCGAACGACATTCCATTTTCTCCCTGAGATAGAATAACAGTGTTTTGACCAACATTTGCATAGGTGTTTGGATCGCTGCAATAATCTCGTTTTCCTCCCATTAGTATAGCCTCTATTTGAATTCGTTCACCCGACCTGACTTTAATTTCAGCATCAGCTTTATACTCCACACCATTAACTTTTAAAACAATAAATGGCTCGCGTGGTGGAATTCCTGCAAATATTGCTAAATTCATTATAACAAACAAAATGATGCCTGAAATCTTTTTCATAACACTAAGTTTTTTAGTTAAACGAAAAATGGTGTCACTATCTAACCGTTTTTCCTCCGCTAGAACTAGAATTGTGAGGATTTAAAGTGCTTCCAAAAACTTTTACTAAAATGTCTGTGACGCGGGCAACCGGATCAACTCTGATTTTTTTCTCTTCTTTTGCTACCATTAAATAAAGTCCATCCAATGCTTTGTTGGTAACATAGGCATTAAGATCGGTATTTACTTTTTCGCCACCGGTAATTGTCATTGCAGTATTGTATTTTTCTACAAGTGGAGTCCAGTATTTAGCTAACATAATTTTGTCGGTCGCAGATACAACAACTGGGTAAAATTTATTGTAAAGAGTTGTTGAAGTAGTCTTTTTTAAATATTGAGTAGCTGCATCATCACCACCTTTTAAAATAGTAATTGCATCGCTTATTGTCATTTGTTTTATTGCAGTAACAAATACTTCTTTTGACCCTTTAGCAGCTTCTTCGGCAGCTCGGTTTAGTTTTTCCTCGAACTGAGTAACTTGATTTTTTAAACCTGCATTAATACAGAACTCTTTAACCTTAATTGCTTCCTCGGGGAAAGGAATCCTGATTTCAGAATTTTTATAAAACCCATCTGTAACGGCAACTACATTAACAACATTGCCAATACCAACAGTTAAAGCTTCCTTTAATCCCTGTGCAACTTCTGCCTGTGTTAATTGAGTAGTACCGCCTCCAGTGTCGAGATCGCCCAAAACATCCATTAAAACATCACAACTGCTGAGTAAAACCACTACCGATAAAATCGCAATAATCTTTTTCATGTTATTTAATTTAAAAATTAGACTTATTTATGTTTATGCAAATTTACAAAAATGCTTGAAATAATTATCAAATATTTAACCAAATTGGAATCAACTCATTTTGGCTAATTGTAAAAATGGAAGATAAGCGTTGTGTGGGAAGGACTGAGTAAATTTATTGTAAGAATCTGTCATTGCTAGTAAGCACCCCAAGTTTTGTGGCATAATGCGAAGATGACAGGTCGAACCGCCCAAAATGCATAGTGAACTCGTCGTTCGCTTACTTCGGCTTCATTTCGACGCCGCTCAATGCATGGCGCTCAGCACAAGTTGCTCGCTCCAAGTTTTTTTTTAACGCGAACCGAAGCTAATTAGCGAATTTTGCTGACGCCTATTTCCTAGTAAGGCGCCAGCTAATTCGTCAATTCGCGTTCAATTTTATTAAGGCGTCAGCAAAATGCTTTCGATACATTGGCTTATGTAATGTGTGCGTTTCGTCTTACAATTTGTGAAATTTTGTGATGACAGTTAGTTGCAAAGTTATGTTATCAGTAATTTAAGATTCAAAATAAGTGAGTTTTATTAAGTATAACAGCTTCTGTTTAATAGTTTGTCCAGTTTTATAAAAACAGTGCCATAAAAATATTTTTAACAACATAAAATCAACTTTTATATTCTTTAACACGTTTTTGGTGCACAAATATTTAATAGTTTTGTAACCTGAAAAATAACTGCTATGGATACAATAAATTTCAAGGAAACACACAAAAAGATCGAAGAAGTTCTAAACGAATGTAAACTCGTAATTACAAATGCAGATCGCAAACGACTGATAGGAGATGCTGTAAGTTTAAACGAATGTATGGTTGCAAAATCGGGAGCGTTAGCTACATGGAATGAGCCTGAATCAACCGGAAGAAGCCCTAAAGATACAGTAATTGTTAAACGTGCAGAAAGTCAAATTCATATCGACTGGAATTCGCCAAATAACCTTCCTGTTTCCGAAGAAGTATTTGCTGAAATTTTTCAGGATGCTTTGGATATGATGGGTAAAAGAAGTCGTATTTACGTTAATGATAGAGTTATTGGTGCCGATTCGGAATATGCTCTTCCAGTTAAAGTGATTACTTCAGAAGCTTTGACTTCGGTTTTTGTGGATAACATGTTTAGACCTATTCCTGAGGATCTTCATAGAAGTTGTTTTTCGGATAAACCATTTTTCTTGATTGCTTTACCCTTTGATAGATTGGATCAGTCAAAATATGAGTGGAAATTGCGTAAACTTGCCAACGGTAAAACCAGTGATAAGATTGTTTTAATGGATTTTGACAATCGTCTCGGAATTGTTATTGGCACTGCATATCTTGGTTCTGTTAAAAAGCTGATGTTTACAGTGATGAACTATTACCTTCCATTCGAGAACGTGCTTCCTTTGCATTGTTCTGCAAATGAGGGTAAAGATGGAAAAACTGCTCTCATTCTTGGTCTTTCTGGTACTGGAAAAACTACTCTATCTGCTGATCCTCGTCGGGCATTGCTTGGTGATGATGAGCACGGATGGAGCGAAACTTCGGTTGCAAACTTCGAATATGGTTGTTATGCAAAAATGATTAATATTAATCCTGAGAAAGAACCTGATATTTACAAAGCAGTAATGCATCACGATTATTATTTGAATCATGGAGCAATCGTTGAAAATGCAATGATTTATCCTGATGGTGAATTCGATTTTAATGATGAAAGATTAACACCTAACTCTAGAGCTTCGTATCCACTTAGTTCGTTGGCTAATATTAAGGAATCAAGTGTTGGCGGACATCCATCAACAATTTTATTCCTTACTGCTGATGCAACTGGTGTTTTACCTCCAGTTTCAAAACTCGACAGAAATCAGGCAATGTTATGGTTCTTGATGGGTTATACATCAAAACTTGCAGGAACAGAAACAGGTGTCGTTGAGCCTCAATCAACATTCTCTCGTTTCTTTGGCGCTCCTTTTATGCCATCACTTCCAAAAGTTTATACAAAGATGCTGGGTGACAAAATGGAAGAGCATAATACTTGTGTTTATCTAATCAATACTGGCTGGTCGGGTGGTAAATATGGCGTTGGAAAACGTATCGACATTACCTACACACGTGCTATGGTTGAGGCAGCTCTTAATGGTGATTTAAAGAATGTTGAGTACGAATATGACGAATTATTTCACCTAAATATTCCAAAATCTTGTCCGGGCGTGCCTTCAGAAATTCTTTTCCCAGTAAATACTTGGACAAACAAAGAAGAATTTCATAAAACAGCACAGAATCTTGCTAAACAGTTTACCGATCATTTCGACAACGCTTATGGACGCAATGATATAGCTCCTGAGATTAAAAAGAATTGCCCAGGGAAATAGGGTTTTCTTAAAATAAAATTGAAAGACTGGTTTTTCCAGTCTTTTTTTTGAAATTTAAGTGAAAAAAAACTAAGCTTTGTAAGTGTCTGGAATATTTCCCAAATGCGATAAATCAGCT
Organism: Bacteroidales bacterium; assembly: GCA_028696755.1. The sequence continues at coordinate 5,856 of JAQVGK010000195.1, forward strand.
GGACTAGCTTTGTCAAAATCAATTTCAAACTCTATAAAACCTTGATTGCCAATGTCCATATTTAGTGGAAAGCCTTTTAACATTGCACCGATTTTTATTCCAGCATCATGGGCAACTTTTATCTTCATCTGTTTTGCCCCACTTTCTTTTCCAGCCTTTATTAAATGTATGGCTGCATCAACCTGCTTTTCTGTTGACACTTCGGGACTTAAAGCCTTATAAATCAACCAAGGTAATGGCGCAACAATCCATCCGTATTTTTTTGCCAGATCAATAGCAGTATTTAAACTTTTATAAGTTGTTAAGTCGTATGTCTTTTTCCCTTCCATAATTCTTGTTTTTACAAATATAGGATTTTTAAAACAATCTTGATCAAACAAATGTTAATTATTACAATTAATTACTAAATTTGCTCAAACCTTTAATCAATATGAAAAGTCAATTTTATAAAATTTTACTCACTGTTGTTCTTGTGATTTTTACTTTCGGGGCAGCAAAATCACAATTTAAAATAGATGTATACGCTGGAATGGCCGTTAACCCAATCGATCAGCCTTACCTGCTCTCGTTCGGACATTCCCCATACTTTCAGTATCATAACTTTTTTGCCCAGTATTCATTTGAAATGAATATAAATCAGCGAAATGTTAAAGCATTTAATGCAATTAACGCTAATCTAGGATATAGCTTTACGCTTAAGCAAAATCCTCTAGATTTATCCTTGTTTTATTGCTATAAACCTGTAAGTTCTGTTTTGAATATCAATAATACTGGAATAAAGCTCACTTATGAACTAAAAAAGTGGTTTTTCGCATTAGGTAACAATTTTAATATTTACAAATACAACGACAATGCTGCTGAGACTTATGGAATTAACGATAACGATGTGCTAATAGAAGCAGCTAATTTGATGTATTCTGTAAAGTATAATTTCAGAGAA
>JAQVGK010000196.1 GCA_028696755.1 Bacteroidales bacterium
AAATAAATTCTACTTTGCAAAGATTTTGGATCGTCGAGAAGCAAAATAGTATTCTCGGTATAATCAACTCTTGGCAGGATAACAGGAAAATCTTTGTTTGGCTCAGATTTCTCGAGTTTTAAATTGCTTTCGAAAGAACTGATTAAATCTTTAATATTTAATGTGCCCGAATAGTGAACGCTATAATTTGCTTTTAAAGTTGTGGCAAGCAAGTCGAGTAAATCCTGAGATTTTAGGCTGCTCACTTCTTTTTGAGTGCAACGTCTTAAGTAAGAAGAATTTTGTCCGTAAACCCCATATTCAAATAACGCATCTGACAATTGATCGGGCGAACTAGATTCGAATTTGCGAAGGAATGCTGCATTTTGCTTTAGATTTTTCAGTTTTGAATCGTCGGCTGCTGGATTTGTTAACAAAGCCGCGATTAGCGTTAACGACTCTTTAAAGTATTTATCAAAACCATCAATATTAATGGTAAAATAATTATCGTCAGCACTTACGTAAAATGAGCAACCAATTTTTTGCAACTCAGAGTTGAAATCGTTCAGACTAAGTTCTTTAGTTCCAATTAACTGTATATACTCGGCCAATTGTTCGTATCTATTATCGTTTATTTTTCCAGTTTTGAATTTAATCTGAAGATTAAAGATATCATTGGTTTTGTTTTTAACATGGTAAAATGTTCCTCCATTTCCAGATTCCATTATCGTAAGATCCTTGTCGAAATTAATAAACTCGGGTTCGCTCTTTGCATCTGGCATTTCTTCAAATTTGGTAGCGAAGTTCGATTTTGCTTCAGTGTTTTCTGGAATTACAGGATCAAATCCAGGTTTCTCCAACTTATCTTTATCCGGAAATCCCATCTTTGAATGTAATGATAAATAATTTGGTCCAAAATACTTTTCAGATACACGTTTAACATCATCAATTGTCACTGCTTCTATTTCCTTTGGGTATGCAAGTGTTTCTTCCCATGTTTTTCCCGAAGTAAACATCTGTCCAATTAAAAATGCACGTTGAGTCGAATTTTCAAGAGATTGCTGATGTTCTTTAATAAGATTTAACTTAACAGCTTCAAAATAATCTTTATCGATTTCGCCAGTTTGTAATTTGGCAATTTCTGCATAAACAATTTTCTCGGCTTTCTTTAATGATTGTCCAACAATTTTAGGTACAAATAAAACCATCAGCGCTCCATGGTCATTACGAACATCATTAAATCCCATTACTTCCATTAACTTTCCATCCAGTGTTAATTTGTCGAGATAGCCTGTAGATGATGAATTACTAAGCAAAGCCGAGCAAACATCCAGAATAACTTCATCTTCATGATTTGTAGGAACGGTGCGGAATCCTAGTAAGCCAATTTTTATAGGTGTAAGTCTTTCCTCAACTCTTTCGATGCCATTAAATGGTTCTTCTGTATATACAGGATATTCTGGAACTTCGCCTTTTTTCCATTCTCCGAAAAACTTTTCAATAAGCGGTATAACCTCATCTGATTTAAAGTTGCCTGTTAAAACCAAAGCCATGTTATTAGCCACATAATAAGTTTCGTACATTTTCCTCATATTATTGAGTGAAGGATTTTTTATATGGTCGGCTGTTCCAATAACAGTTTGAGTTCCATAAGGATGTTTTTTATACAGATTTTTGTAATATGTTTCAATTAATGAAGTTGAAAAGTCGTCCATATACATATTTTTCTCCTCGAAAACGGTTTCGAGCTCCGACTGGAATAATCTGAAAACAGGATTTTTAAATCGGTGACTGTATAAAAACAACCATTTCTCCATTTGATTATTTGGAAACACATTAAAATATGCAACTATTTCATCCGAAGTAAAAGCATTTACCATGCTCGAACCCATTTGGTCGAGTAAACGATCAAGCTCATTTGGGATTGCATATTTGCCTGCTTCTAGGGATAATTTGTTAATTTCGAGCTGAATGGTTTTTCTCTTTTCAGCATCAGTGGTTGCAGCCAGTTCTTCGTATTTAACCGCTATTTGATCTAAGATAATCTTTTCCTTTTCGTAATCAACTGTTCCTAGTTCATCAGTACCTTTAAACATCATGTGCTCAAGATAATGAGATGTTCCAGTATGATCCGCCGGGTCGTATTTTCCACCAGTTTTAATAATAACAGCCCCCAATACATTTGGCACGGTGTGGTCTTCGTTTAGATAAACTGTAAGCCCATTTTTGAGTTGAAAAGTTTTTAGTTTTAAAGTCTCGTTCTGAGCAAAAACTCCTGCACAAATTGCAAGAAAAACGATTAGAAAAATCCTGAATTTCATATTCTTTGTTTTTATTTATTCGACAAATTTAAAAATATTCTGTAATTACTTATGTCCCAATTTAATAATATTTTCTATTTTTTGGCATGGCGCATGGGGCATGGGGCAATTGGTGCTGAGAAATAACACTCTGCTTATTCTAAAAATTAGTGCAATGTTTTTATTAGCACAAATGTTATTCTCTACAATTTAAGCCCCATGCGATATACGATATGCGATATGCAATTCAATGTCGTTTAGTTAAGGCTTTCAATAATGGAATTTCTTGTCTTAAAATTATCCATTAATAAATGTTAATGTCACTTCGGCGGGCTCAGTACACCGCCTCTGGACAAAGGAGTGATTTTAGCTGTTGATAGGTTTTTACTGACTTTGAAGCCCTAACGGGCTAAGTATTCCTACGTTTTTCTTTTAAAGTTAACCAACTAAAACTCGTTTTTGTCCAGCGGACATAAACGTCAGTAAAAAGCTTAATCCAACAGCACTTTTTGTCCAGCGGACATATACCTAAAATTGCTTAACTAAACGACATTGATATGCAATTTCTAATTCATAGCTTATTTTAAAGTTATTCTCATCAATAGCTAAATAAATGCAAATAATCTGTAATCACTTTACCAAGTTTTTAAATTCTTTCTTTGTGATTATCTGGGTTGACAAAATGTAAATATTTTCTTTAGGTTGATTATGTAATCCAGTTTTAGATTTTGATAACTTTTCGAGTATTTCGATTCCATAAACTATCTCGCCAAAAACCACATACTGTCCATCATAAATTGGAGCTCCACCAACATGAGTATAGATATCTTTTTGATAATCACTAAGATAAAATAACTTTTTACCATCCTTTTCTATTCGTGGAAGCACAATTTCGGTAAGTCTTAAATATAAATTGTTCCACTCGGTTTGCATTTTACTAATCTTATAAAGGTCGAGACTGTCTTTGTATTTTGTATAAGACTCTTCTTTTAGCAAGGCTGTTATATAATCAGCTATTAACGGCGCGTTTCTTTTAGCTTCTAATGTTTTTAGGGTTGTTAAATCAGTATTTATCCCATGGCACAGATAAAATAATTTGTTGTCAGAAAAATTGTCTGAATTTTCGCTCTGGGGCTTTCTTAGCATCCCAACTGCACCATTTTTATGAATTAGCTTTGGATGTATTTCGTCTTTAACACCATTAATATCATGATTTTTGTCAAAATATTTGGATTCATCCATCTCCGAAGGCAACCCCAAGCGCATTAGTCCGTTTGGTATAACAGAATAGACCAATGTTGAATCGTAAACATGTTCGTTGATGTTTTTAATAAAATTGTTTTTGTGTTCGGGAGTACCTTCGTACAAACCAATTACAAAATCTCCTGCATCCGTCGAAACCATCACATAAGTTTTAATTTTTGCTGGGTTTTTTAGACTCGAACAAGCAGAGACAAATAGTAAAATTATGAACAGAAAAAAAATATTGTGTTTATTCATAAAAAAAATTTTATTTGTATGAAATAAAGTATTAATATTGTAAGTTACAAAATTAAACAAATTGTTATTATTATGAAGAAATTTGTAAATGTTGCAATTATTATTGCAATCCTTGCAGGAGTAGTATTGTTAAACTATAGCTGTCAAGAGCCAGTTCCACCAAAAGCTGTTGTTTTGGTTGTTGATGAGAATAACGAGCCTATTAAAGAAGCAATGGTTATTGTTAAAGCAGCTAATTCAGACAGTGCTCATACTGTAGTTTATTTGCTAAACGAAGCAAAATCTGTTGCCGACACCTCTTGGACTGATAAAGAGGGTAAGGTTTATTATGACTTTAAGTATGAATCTATTTACAAAGTTGAAGTTACTGTTAAAACAGACCGTGATCATCCTTTTGCTCGTCGTGGTATTGGAATCTTAATTCTCGAAAATGATAAAACTATCGAATCGAAAATCGAGGTTAATGAACAAACAACTTTTTAAAACGACACAAAGGCCCAATAACCAACTATGAAAAGAGTTTTTCTGTCTTGTCTGGCGGTATTGTCAGCTCTTTGTGTGTTTTCACAAATTTCGATTGTACGCAGCGATTTTGTTAATGTAAACGACACAATACCACGCATTTACTATTCTTTCGAGGTAGATAATCAAAGCATACATCGCGATAGTGTTATGCCTAGCGAAATGATTTTTGATGATCAAACAGAGTTCCCGCTTGTGTTGCTAGATTCTCTTATTTACTTTCCATCATCCGAATCAGATCCTGATGGCGTTTTCGAAGGTGCGACTTGTGCATTTATGACTCGTGATGGTTTTATTATGCACTTATTAATTAATGACCTAGGGGTTAATCTTGTTGGAATACAAAGTGAATTGCCTTTTGTGGGTGGAGTAACTAATCTTGTTTTTGTTGATACTCTTAAAATGTCGGAATTTCCTTGCGATTACCAAGATGTTATGGTTGACCAAGGTGCAGCTATGGAAAAAATGCAGATTTCTGTTTTTGAAGAATTGGCAGGTGATAATTATGCTGCGCTTGCAATGTTTTACGATACCGTAAGGTTTTTTATGGATGTGAAAATAAACTCAAATTTTGACGAATTTGGCGAAATTCAGTTTGTGGGAGACTCAAACCAAAACGGAACATTTAATTACTTACGCGAAAATCGAAAAATGATTACGGCTTTTGATGTGCAGTTGCGTAGTAAATTCGGTGGTTCATACACATCATTGAGCGACATCCCAGGCATTAGCGATCAGTTGCCAATGGAATTACCAATTCGTGACACTTCATACTCTCATCAATATTGGGTTAAAGACTGGAAAAGTCCACTTCTCGAAATTGAATACAACACAGCTTACGATTCGATTTACAGTATGACCTTCAGATATGCTTATTTAAGTTATGTAAATACCGCGCTTCAATCCAAGCTTAAAGTATTTCCAAACCCTGCTAACGAAAACATAAATTTTTATTTGGAAGATAATAATGATTGTACTTTATTTGTATTCTCAACCGACGGACGATTGATACATCATCAAATGATTTCATCAGAGTCTGCAAATATTGAGCTTTCAAACTGGGAATCAGGAGTTTACATTTATCAGATATTTGATAAAAACAAAACACCTCTCGCAGGCGGAAAGTTTATAAAACAATAAAATGTTGGGGCATTAGCTCATCTGGCTAGAGCGTTAGACTGGCAGTCTAAAGGTGATCGGTTCGAGTCCGATATGCTCCACACAAGCAGAGTTAGAATGAGTGAATTTATAATTTGAAAAAATCATTTTTTCTAATCTATAGCGGGCTCGCGGTCCCGAAAATTTCTAAAATTTTCGCGGATCCTCGTGATTTATGCAAAATCCGTTTTGGTCGGATTTTGTAAATCACGGGATTCGAGTCCGATATGCTCCACACAAGGCTTGCAAATGCGAGCCTTTTTTGATTGATGACATATTTTACTTACATATTGTACTCAGCAAAGTTTGATAAGTTTTATTACGGTCAAGCAAATTCCTTAGAGAATAGATTGAATTCTCATAATTCTGGATTAGTAAATTCAACTTCAAAGTACAGTCCTTGGATAATTTATGCTTATAAAGAATGATTTGTGAAAATAATACAATTTGTAATCCCAAAATGCTTATCGAAGTATTTTGTGCAGAATAGATATTGTATTAATTATCAAAAAGTAATAGAGATTAACTTATAAACGACAACTCTACTTTACCAAAACCACAAAAAGATTCGTCGGATTTTTCTCGTTATCCACTAACGGCCACGTTACACTATTTTTATTCAAATAAAATATCAACAAACTCTTTGAATATAGAAATGTATTGTTTATTTTTGGGAAATATTTCGGAATAAAATGGGTGTTATCGATGAATTTTAATAGATAAAACTCTTTTTGTTCTGGGGATTTAACCGTTAGGGTGCATTGAAAAAAAAATAGAGAGTGTGTAACATACACAATATATTAAATATTTACGCGCTTGGATAAACGAAACATTAAATTATGAAAAGACAAAAACTACGAAAAATGTGACGGACTACCACCTTAGTGACTCCGTCACGTTAATAACCAAAGCCATTTTACTATAATGTCTTTGGTTAAGTAATTAGTCAACATTAATAGTAGTATAAGTAAAATTTCTAAAAGAAACCAAAATTTTAATTTAAATATTTAATTATGAAAAGTTTAAAAGTATTATTATTATTAATTAGCATTAGTGTTGCTGTGATTAGTATTTCTTCATGTACTGATGAAGTGTCTGCTGACAAAAGTATAGGCTATACATATTATCAGGACATGGCAATTGAAGATATAATAAAATTAGCAGATTATGAAATCTGGGAAGATATCTGTTTATTTCAATTGAAAAGTATACCAGTATTTTAATTCAAAAGTATACCAAATTAATTTGTTTTACAACTCCTTCAAAATCTTTTTTGGGGTACCCCAAAAAAGATTTTGAAGGAGTTTTGAT
>JAQVGK010000197.1 GCA_028696755.1 Bacteroidales bacterium
CGAAGTTATGACAAAAGTGATGGAAAGGCGAAATCTGACATTAAGCGAAACAGATAAGTCAATATTTTCTCACATCTTTGATATTACAGCAAAGTATCGCAATTTTTAAACAAAATTACAGTTATTGTGTTTAGCATGGCATAAGGATTGCCAATGCTTTCCTCCGTAATATTTTTTTTGATTTAATGACATTTTGACATATATGACCAAATCACTCGAAAACGAATACCTTAAACTTATACTAGGAGCTGGTGAAGGCGAAAACGACATTATTCCAATTGTTGCAGATCTTCAAGAAAATTCAAACGTAGTATATCCCGAAACTTTGCCAGTACTGCCTTTGCGAAACACTGTTCTCTTTCCAGGAGTAGTAATTCCACTAACTGTTGGAAGAAGCAGATCTTATCAACTTATTAAAGAAGTTTATAAAACTACAAAGTTCTTTGCTGCTGTCTCCCAAAAAGATGCCGAGGTTGACGAACCAGGACACGATGATTTATATCAGATTGGTACAGTAGCCGAAATTCTTAAAATAATAGAAATGCCCGATGATACCGTTTCGGTAATTATTCAGGGCAAACGCAGATTACATATTACCCAATTTCTAGCTGATGACCCTTATTTCCTCGCATCCGTAAATTATATCCCCGAAGGGAAAGCCGACAATACAGATAAAAACTTTCAGGCAATAGTTTCTTCGCTTAAAGACTTATCGCTAAAAATTGTAAAACTAAGTGCGACGATTCCCCACGAAGTTTCTTTTGCAATTAAAAATATTGACAACTCTTCGTTTTTGATAAATTTTATCTGTTCAAACTCTGATATCCCACCAGCCGAAAAGCAATCGCTGCTCGAAGTTGGTGATATTTACAAAAGAGCTGAAAAACTTCTCGCAATTCTTGCTAATCAGGTGCAAATGCTTGAGCTTAAGAACGAAATTCAGATAAAAGTAAAGAAAGAACTCGACAAGCAACAAAAAGAGTATTTGCTTCATCAGCAGATGAAAACAATTCAACAAGAATTGGGTGGTGGACCAGCAGAGCAGGAAATCAAAGAGCTTGAGGCAAGAGCAAAAGAACAAAAATGGAACGAAACAGCCGCCAAACATTTCGAGAAGGAACTAAACAAACTTCAACATCTTAATCCAGCATCTGCCGAATTCTCGGTGCAGTTAAATTATTTACATACAATGCTCGATTTGCCATGGGGAGAATATACAACCGACAATTTTGACTTAAAACGAGCTCAAAAAATTCTGGACGAAGACCATTTTGGCTTAGAAAAAGTTAAAGAAAGGATAATCGAACATCTTGCAGTTTTAAAACTTAAAGGCGATTTAAAAGCCCCAATACTTTGCCTTTACGGCCCTCCTGGAGTTGGAAAAACTTCGTTGGGAAAAAGTGTTGCTCGCGCTTTAGGTCGCAAATATGTGCGAATGTCGCTTGGTGGCGTTCACGACGAGTCCGAAATTCGAGGTCATCGCAAGACTTATATCGGTGCTATGCCAGGTCGTATTTTGCAAAACATTAAAAAAGCTAAATCTTCGAATCCGGTTTTTGTACTCGACGAAATTGACAAAGTTGGCAGTGATTTTAAAGGCGATCCGTCATCTGCTCTGCTCGAAGTTTTAGACCCTGAACAAAATACCGAATTTCACGATAACTTTTTAGAGATTGAGTACGATCTATCCAAAGTTATGTTTATCGCTACCGCAAATAATATCGCAACTATCAGTCCTGCACTTCGCGATCGTATGGAAATGATTGACATCAGCGGTTACATAATCGAAGAAAAAGTGCAAATAGCAAAGCAACATCTTCTGCCAAAACAGCTCGAAAATCATGGTTTAACGAATGTAAAAGTAAAATTAGACGACAAGGCAATTGTAAAAATCATCGATGGTTATACACGCGAATCTGGTGTTCGTGGCATTGATAAAAATATTGCAAAATTGGTGCGTCGCCTTGCAATGAAAGTTGGTATGGGAGAACCTATTCCATCGACAATAAAAACAGAAGATGTGCTTGTTTATCTTGGACAGGAAAAATTTATAAGAGAAGAATACCAAGACGATGAAGTTGCTGGTGTTGTTACTGGCTTAGCATGGACAGCAGTTGGCGGAGATATTTTATACATCGAAACCAGTCTATCGCGCGGTAAGGGAGGACTTACAATCACTGGAAACTTGGGTGATGTAATGAAAGAGTCGGCAGCTATTGCGCTCGAATATATTAAGTCTCACGCCGAAGTACTTGAGATTGATTACAAGATTTTTGAAAACTGGAATATCCATCTTCACGTTCCCGAGGGAGCTATTCCGAAAGATGGTCCATCTGCGGGAATTACTATGGCAACAGCTATTGCCTCAGCATTTACACAGCGAAAGGTGAAGAAAAATCTGGCTATGACCGGAGAAATCACTTTGCGAGGCAAGGTTTTACCTGTTGGTGGAATTAAAGAAAAGATTCTTGCTGCAAAACGTGCTGGAATAAAAGAAATCATTCTTTCGAAAGAAAATAAAAAAGACATTACCGAAATTAAAGAAGTTTACATTAAAGGACTAGATTTTTATTATGTGTCAACAATTTCTGATGTTTTTGAGATTGCATTGTTAAAGCAAAAAGTTAAGGATGCACGAAAGTTTGAGTAATTCTTGCTCTTAATTGTTTTCGTTTGTTCTAATTCTGATAACTTATTGGGATTGTTGGGTTCCTACTTGGTAAACAAACATTTTTTTAAGCTACTAAGCTTAACAAATTCAGCAAAACTTCAGAGCCTGAAAGGCTCAATTATTTTAACCCCTGACGGAACGAAGTGAAAGTCAGGGGGTTAAAATCTGCTAAAGTATCTCTTTTGGCATGTGTTTTTGGTGCTTTAGCATTCCAAAAAACATGACAAAAGATTTTCTGCTATAAAAGCATACGTTTACCAAGGATTTCATCCAACACTTTGTCCGAAAATGAATAAAAATCCATAACTTTGCCCACAAATTACTATCATGCAAAGGAAAAACATTGATCTGATGGCGCCTGTTGGTTCTTACGAATCGCTTATGGCTGCTATTCAGGCTGGTGCCAACTCGGTTTATTTCGGCATCGAAAAATTAAATATGAGAGCACGTTCGTCGAATAATTTTACATTCGAAGATCTTAAAAACATTGTAAACATTTGCGACGAAGCAGGTGTTAAGACTTATCTTACTGTAAATACAATTATTTACGATCACGAGCTCGAAAAAATGCGTCAGGTTGTTGATGCTGCAGCCGAATCAAAAGTTACAGCAATTATTGCTTCGGATATTTCGGTAATGCAATATGCCCACAAAAAAGGTGTAGAAGTTCATGCTTCAACTCAATTAAACATTTCGAACATCGAAGCAGTTGAATTTTTCTCTAATTTCTGCGATGTAATGGTTACAGCAAGAGAGCTAACTCTCGACCAAGTTGCAGATATTACTTATCAAATAAAGAAAAGAAACATAACTGGACCATCAGGAAATTTAGTTCAAATCGAGATTTTCTGTCATGGTGCATTATGTATGGCTGTCTCGGGAAAATGTCATCTTAGCTTGCACGAGTATTACCATTCGGCCAATCGTGGTTCATGTCTTCAGAATTGTCGTCGCCCTTATATTTTAACAGATAAAGAAACTGGTGCCGAGATAGAAGTTGATAACGAATATCTGATGTCGCCAAAAGATTTATGCACCATAGGTTTTATTGACAAAATAATTGATGCAGGAGTTAGCGTTCTTAAAATCGAAGGACGCGCTAGATCGGGCGAATATGTAAAAACAGTTGTAGAATGTTATAACGAAGCAATTAATTCTGTTCTCGACCAAACCTACTCTCGCGAAAAAATCGATAATTGGATGCAGCGCTTAACAACAGTGTTCAACCGAGGATTTTGGGATGGTTACTATCTCGGGCAAAAGCTTGGCGAATGGTCGAAACAATATGGATCAAAAGCAAGTCAAACAAAAGTGTATTTGGGTAAAGTGCTTAATTATTTCGGAAATCACGGAGTTGCCGAACTACGCATTGATACTGGCGAAGAGCTGGCCGTTGGCGACGAAGTCTTATTCTTGGGCCCAACTACCGGAGTTGTTCAACAATTTGTAAAAGAATTACGCAAAGATTTGGTACCCGTTCAAAAAGTAGAACAAGCACAACTCTTCTCGATGCAAACCGAAAGCCTTGTTAGGCGGGGCGACAAATTGTACAAGTTGGTTGATACAGAGCTGTTAAAGAAGAAAAAGAGAGAAGAGGGGTGATTTGGATTTTTGTTATTGATTTCTGACAATGTAATTACACAATTATAACACATTGGTTATAATGTTGCATAGTGGGACGCCCACGCAGGGACGTCCCTGCGTGGGCGTCCCACTATGCACATGGCGATATTATTCTTTCGATTTACGTTTTTTGCGAATATATTTTCAATGCTTAACATTCACATCCCATAGCATAACACAATTTCACATATTTTAAGATTGCTATGTTTATAAATCCTAATAAATTTTGTTCTAATTTAATTCTAGATTAGCTATTTTAGCCAAAACTTAGACTTAGCCTAGAAACAAAAATGAAAAGTTTATGAGAAGATTAATTTACAGTTTTGCATTTATAACATTTTTTGTGTACACAGCTTTTGCACAGACAAAACCAACAATCGAGTGGGTCGAAATTCCGGCAGGTACTTTTACTATGGGCAGTTCGGGAAGCGAGGCCGAACGAGAAGCTAACGAAATCCCTCATCAGGTAACTCTGAAAGCATTTAAGATGAGTAAATACGAAGTAACTTTTGAGCAATACGATGCATTTTGCGAAGCAACAGGTAGAACAAAACCCGACGATAAAGGTTGGGGTCGAGGCAACCGTCCTGTAATAAATGTAAGCTGGAATGATGCCAATGCTTTTGCAATGTGGATGGGCTGTCGTTTACCTACCGAAGCCGAATGGGAATATGCTTGTCGCGCTGGCACAACAACACCTTTTAATACTGGAAACAACATCACTACTGCACAGGCAAACTATAATGGCACATATCCATATAATAACAATGCAAAGGGAGAAAATCGCCGAAAAACTTTGCCAGTAGGTAGTTTTGAACCCAATGCCTATGGCTTATACGATATGCACGGAAATGTTTGGGAATGGTGCAGCGATTGGTTTGGGCCCTATTCCACAGCTCCGCAAACCAACCCAAAAGGAGCTGAACCAAAGCAGTACAAAGTGTTTAGAGGTGGAAGCTGGGCTAACTTTGCTAGTAACTGCCGGTCAGCATATCGCAACAACCTTACTCCAGAAACTAAGAATAGTTATGTTGGAATACGATTGGTTGCGCTGAAGTAATCCAAATTAGAACAATTTCTAATGATCGAAATACCTGCAAGAATCACAACTTTTATCAAAGAGCATCATGTTCTTACTCTCGCAACTTGTGTTGGTGATGAATCGTGGTGCTGCAATTGCTTTTACACTTTTATCGAAGACGAAGCTGCTTTACTTTTTACTTCCGACAGCGATACTAAGCACATAGAAATGGGATTGAGAAATTCAAATGTGTCGGGATCTATTGTGCTCGAAACAAAAATTGTTGGAAAAATTCGAGGCATACAGTTTACTGGTGAGCTTATAAAAGTTGAGAACTCGGAACATTCGAAATACAGATTGAAATACCTGAAAAAATTTCCATTTGCCATAATTATAAATACTGATCTTTGGATAATAAAGCTCTCGAAAATTAAAATGACCGACAACAGGCTTGGATTTGGCAAAAAACTTTATTGGGAAGATTAAATGGTAAGGCGATGAAAATTAAAATAAACTCTTTATTCCCCGAATACGAACTTATCGATTGCGGCAACTCGCAGAAGCTGGAGCGTTTTGGTGAAATTGTGCTTATTCGTCCAGAAATAACAGCTATCGGAAAACCTGAACTAGCAGAATCTGAATGGCACAAACTTGCAAATGCCGAATTTGTTGAAAGCTCAAAAAACTCGGGAACATGGAAAATCTATCGAGAAATGCCTGATAAGTGGCAAATGAAATTCGAATCTGGCAAAATAAATCTCTACGCCGAATTAGCACTTACCAACTCAAAACATATTGGAATCTTTCCAGAACAGGTTCTCAACTGGAAATTTATTGAGTCTGTTAGTTCTGACTATTCGCAAATGCAATTCCTCAATTTGTTTGGATATACTGGTTTAACTAGTGTTGCAGCTGCAGCTTTTTCTCAGCGTGTTACACATATCGATTCTATTAAAAAAGTTGTTGAGTGGACAAAGAGAAATGCCGCAAATTCAGGATTTGAAAATGTTCGCTGCATAACCGAAGATGCCCAAAAGTTTGTTGAGCGAGAAATCAAGCGTGGGAATAAATATGATGGAGTAATCCTTGATCCCCCAGTAATTGGCGTGGGTGCAAATAGCGAAAAGTGGATTCTCAACGAAATGATTGACAATTTGCTTTCAAATATTTCGCAAATTCTTTTGCAAAAATCTTTTGTGATAATGAATCTCTATGCACATAACTTAACCGAAGAACTAATTAAATCGCTGATTACCAAGCACTTCCCACATCACAAATTACAGTTCTGTGCAAAAGTTTTTGGCGAGTCGCGCTACGGCAATCGAATTGATCATGGATTTTTTGTGAGGCTGTTGAAATAAAATAAAGAAGATCTCCCAAATATATTAGCCATGTTTAAGGCAAAAACAATTCGTGAATTAG
>JAQVGK010000198.1 GCA_028696755.1 Bacteroidales bacterium
CTAACGCTTTAGTTGTTAAGAATCCATGTTTATCAGTTGGTTTATTTACCTCTCCACATCCTCCACCTCAATCGGAATATGCTCGCACAGATCAACAGGATTATCGGCAACAAGAATATCGTTTTCTAACCTTATTCCAAAACCTTCTTCAGCGATATAAATTGCAGGCTCGCAGCTTAAAATCATGCCGGGTAGGAGAGGAGTATCTTTTTTTCCGGCGTCGTGAACATCCAGGCCAATAAAATGTGAAACGCCATGCATATAATACTTTTTAAAGGCAGGAAATTCGGGATTTTGATTGGCAATATCTTCTTTTGTAAGTAAGTTTAGTTTTAAAAGTTCTTCCTGAATTAGTTGCTCACATTCGGAGTTGAGGTTGTTTATTGTTGTTCCGGGAATCATTTTCTTCTTCATTTCTTTCATAACCGACAACACCGAATTGTAAACCTCTTTTTGTCGAGCAGTAAATTTGCCAGACACAGGAATGGTGCGAGTAAGATCCGCTGCATAGTAATCAACTTCAGCACCGAAATCGAGCAATAGTAAATCGCCATCTTTGCAAACATTTCGGTTTGTATTATAATGCAAAATGCAGTTGTTTTTCCCTGATGCAACAATTGGAAGATATGCATGGTCGTTTGCTCCGGCAGCAATAAAATTGCGTGTCATTTCGGCTTCGACTTCGTACTCATAAACACCATGCTTTACAAAATTTAGGAGATTGTCAAATGTTTTTCCGGTTATATTTATTGCGTTTTGCATTGTTGAAATTTCTTGCTGGCATTTGCAAAGTCTTAACTGCATTATAAGAGGATCGATATCGTTGTAAAAGATATTGGCTCTTTTTTCGCTCATTTTGTTTTTCCACTCAGCAACTAGCGGATTTTCATATTTTGTTCCTCTTACATTCGATCGGAAAGAATAGTAAACGGTTCCAGTTTTTTCGATAAGCGAAGAAATTAAATTGTCGAATTCGCTTAAAAATAAAACAGAATCAATACCCGAAACTTCTGATGCTTCTTGCTTTGTGTATTTATGCCCGGTCCAGATAATCATTTTTTCGTCTGGTTCTATAATAAACGCAAATTCTGCATTTTCCGAGCTATTTTTACCTTTAAACAAAACCACAATGCTTTGTTCCTGAGTTAAGCCGCTCAAATAATACAAATCGCTATTCTGGCGGTATTTAAAATGCTGATCGCCATTGCGTGGAAATTGCTCCGCCGGAAAAAGCACAGCAAACGATTCGGGGAGCATCAGCGACAGTAGGTTTTCGCGATTTTGCTTAAAAAACGATTTGTTTAGAAAAGATTTCATAGCACATCAAAGTTTAGAGCAAAGTTAGAAAAATTTGTTGGAGGATGGATGTAAATTTTATTCTTGGAAATTTTGCCCACCAAATTTTTTCCAATTTCTAAATCCTCATTTATCTTTTTAGCTTATCTTTACAGCAAACTTAAAAAAAGACATTCATTTTAGTTATTTAAAATATTTTACATGAGATCGCTTTTGTTGTTTATTCTATTGATTCCAGCTGCTGTTTTTGCACAGTTTTCGGATGATTTTAACGATGGTGAATTTAGCTCGAATCCTGCATGGTCGGGAAATACTAGCAAGTTTGTTGTGAGCGCAGGACAGGAGCTTCAACTTTTCGAAGACCCACAGGCAGAAGGAACATCTTTTCTTTCTACCCCTAGCGAAGCTATTTACAATGCCAGTTGGGAGTTTTTGGTAAAAATGCAGTTTAACCCTTCGGGAACAAATTATTGCGACGTTTATCTTGTTTCAAATAATTCTGATTTGTCTGCAACCACCAATGGATATTTTGTTCGACTAGGAAATACTGCTGATGAGGTTAGTTTATATCGCAAAGATGTTTCAACATCAACAATGATTATTGATGGTACCAACAGCCGTTTAAATACATCAACCGTAAATGTAAGAGTAAAAGTTACCCGCGATTTTGATGGTAACTGGACCTTGCAATCGGATACTTTGGGTGGAACCGATTATTACACCGAAGGCACTACATTTGACGATAATTACTTCAGCTCTGCATTCTTTGGTATAAAATGCGTTTATACATCAACCCGTTCGCAGCATTTTTTCTTCGATGATATTGTGGTTACTGGCGATCCTTTTGTGGATGATGTTGCTCCAGAACTTTTATCATATTCAGTAATTGATACCCAGCATTTTTTAATGGTTTGGAACGAAGCTCTTGACGAAACAGCGACTTGTATTCCCGAAAACTTTATGATGAGTGGCGGTCTGGATAACCCAACATCGGTTACATTTTATAATCTGGATAATTCAAAACTATTGTTGGAATTTGACCAGCCATTTACTTCTCCAGCAACTTACACAATGATGTATCAGGGAGTAACCGATGTAAGTACGAATGTTGCAGCAAGCGGAAATGTCGAATTCAGTTATATCGAATTCGAACCAGGAATGGTTGTTATCAACGAAATTATGGCCGATCCAAATCCGGTTGTTGCGTTACCCGATGCCGAATACGTCGAGCTTTACAATACAACAGCATATTCGATGGACCTCACCGATTGGACATACACTATTGGTTCAACAACTAAAACATTGCCTTCGTACCAGCTTGCTGCTGGAGATTATGTGATTCTTTGTCATACAGATTTTGTTACTGCATTTAATGAGTTAGGAAATACTTTGGGAATTACCTCTTTCCCAACAATCACAAATAGTGGACAGACAATTGTTTTAAAAGACAATAATGCTCAGGAAATTGATAGGGTAACATATTCCGATTCGTGGTATCAGGATGAGGACAAAGCAGCTGGTGGCTGGTCATTAGAAAAAATAGATCCGCTCAATAACTGCTCGCCTCAATCGAATTGGATAGCCTCTAACGATCCAAGTGGTGGAACTCCCGGCACAATCAATTCTGTTGATGCTGAAAATAGCGACAATACTCCACCAACAGTTTTAAGTATTTCGGTGCAGACCGAAAATCAACTTATGGTAACTTTTTCCGAAAGAGTGGACACCTTAACAAGTTTAGTTGCTGCAAACTATAATCTGATTGCGCCAGTCGTTAATCCTGTAAATCTTAGTACAAGTGCGGAAAACACTAATGTTGTGTATTTAACATTTGCCGACGATTTTGCAGAAAATACTGCATTGGAAATAAACATTTCTGGCATTCGCGATTTGTGTGACAATGAAATTGTTGCGCAAAATCACGGATTTTTTGTTTACTGGGCTGTTCCGTTCGACATTGTTATCAACGAAATTATGGCCGACCCTAATCCAGTTGTTGGTTTGCCCGATGTTGAGTATGTGGAATTGTACAATACTACCGATGTGCCTGTAGATATTACAAACTGGACATACACTTTTGGTACAACAGTAAAAACTTTGCCGGCCTGTCAGATTGCTGGCGGTGAATATTTGATTTTATGCAAAGATTCCAATGCCGAAGCGATGCAATCTTATGGCAATGTTTTGGGCGTAGCTTCTTTCCCCGACATAACCAACGGAGGGCAAACAATAATCATTCATGATAAATTTGGAAATGAGATTGATAAAGTAATTTATTCTTCCGCTTGGTACAACGATTCGGACAAGGAAGACGGAGGCTGGTCGCTCGAGAAAATAGATCCAGTAAATACCTGTTCGCCTTCAACAAACTGGACAGCATCTGAAAACTCAGCAGGAGGAACACCTGGAATGATAAATTCGGTTTACGATATCAACAGCGATACTCAGGCTCCTTTTGTTAGCGGAGTAAGTGTAACATCTGGAAATGAACTTACAGTAATTTTTTCCGAACCTGTTGACACTATCGAAAGTTTGATTTTATCTAATTATAATCTTGAGCCAGCGTTTGGAAATCCTTTTTATGCATATTCTAGTCCAACCAGCACAGATGTTGTTGTATTGCAATTCCCGGCATCGTTGAGCGAAAATGTTAATTATACGCTTACTGTTGCAAACATTGGCGATTGGTGCTCGAATATGATGACGACTCAGAATATCGAATTCATGATATACAATGCAGAAGAATACGATGTAATTATTTCTGAAATTATGGCAGATCCTGATCCTGTTGTTCTTTTACCCGAAGTTGAATATATCGAACTATACAACAGAACCGACAAAAATATTGATCTTACCGACTGGACAATTTCTGCCGGAACAACCGTGAGAACAATTCCAAATTCTGTGATTTCAGCAAACGATTATGTTGTTTTATGTGATGATGATGATGCAGCTCTTTTTACTGGCATTGATAATATTATTGGGGTTGATGGATTTCCATCTTTAACAAACGGAGGAACAGTTCTAACAATCAAGTCAAAGCAAGGTTTAGTAATCAATACCGTAAGATACTCTGATACATGGTATTTGGACAATTTTAAGAAAAATGGCGGTTACTCACTCGAAATTATTGATTTGAATAATCCATGCGAAGGTGAAAACAATTGGCGTGCTACAAATGATGTTTCGGGTGGAACGCCAGGAAGAACAAACTCAATAAACGGAACAAATCCAGATGAGGTTTTACCTTATCCTGTTGCTGCAGAGGTTTTTGAACCCGACACTTTGGTGCTGTATTTTAGCGAGATTCTTAAAAAAGAATTTGCAGAAAATGCTCTTAACTTCTCTATTGAAGGAATTGGAAATCCAGTATGGATTAGTGCTGCCGAGCCTGATTATTCTGTGATTACAATGAAATTTGGAGCTGGATTCGAGAAAGGCGAATTGTATTATGTAAATATTAGCGACAGCATTAGTGATTGCGTTGGAAATATGGTGGCAATAAATTCTTCGTTCCGATTTGGAATTGCCGATTCGGTAGTGGCAGGAGATATTATTATCAACGAGATTTTATTTAACCCACTTTCGGGCGGAAGCGATTTTGTAGAGATTTACAACAACTCCGACAAATTGTGCGATTTAAAAAATTTATGGTTTATAAATAAGGATGAGGCTGGAGACGTTGATGATTCATATAGTATTGCCAGTATAAGTCGTTTGTTATTACCTGGTGAGTATTGCGCAATTTCGGAAGACACCCAATTTTTAATTGACAATTATTACGTTCCATACACTCAAAATCTTTACGAAACATCAAGTTTACCATCTTTGGCTGATGATATGGGCAACATCTTTATTACTGATAGGTTTATGAATATTCTTGACTCTGTTTATTACACTGATGATCAGCAGTATAAATTATTGGCATCTGATGATGGAGTGTCGCTTGAAAGAATAAACTTTGAGCGTAGTAGTTCTGATTTGGCAAATTGGCATTCGGCTTCCGAAACGGCTGGATTTGCTACGCCTGGTTATAAAAATTCTCAATATTCTGACGAAATTGTAACTGAAACAACAATTACTCTTAATCCGGAGGTCTTCTCGCCTGATAACGATGGTGTAGACGACAGACTCGAGATAATTTACAAACTCGACCAGCCAGGCTACACAGCAACTATTGCTGTTTACAGTGCCGATGGAAAGTTTATTACCTACATTGCAAACAACGAAATGCTTTCGGTACAGGGAATGCTTTTCTGGGATGGTTTCGATAATGGAAATAATCTTTGTCCTGTTGGAATTTATGTAATTTATGTAGAAATGTTTAATCTTTCTGGCAATAAAGTTGTGGAAAAGCACGCAGCCGTTTTAAGTCGGAGAGTAAATTAAAACTAGCAAAATGAGAAAGACTATGAAATTGGTTTTAACAATGTGTTTGTTGGGATTTATGCAAATGATTTTCGCACAAACCACAACCATCACAATAAACATTAACTCAATTCGCAATTCAAAGGGCACTGTTAAGTGGGCAGTTTATAATAAGGAAGCTAACTTTAACAGTACCGAAGCTGGGTTTGCCGATGCAGGTGAGATAAAGGCAAAAGAGGGTACTGTTACTGTAAAAACAAAGCCGCTACCCGATGGAACATATGCAATTTCTGTCTTTCACGACGAGAATAATAATTCGGATGTTGATTTCAATTTTCTTGGATTACCTGTGGAGGGATTTGGTTTTTCTCAAAATCCCACTATTTATTTTGGTCCTCCCAAGTTCAAAGAATGCACTTTTGTTAAGAAAGGAAATAATACACAAAGTGTTAAAATGAAGTATTATCTTTAAGATTACAAGTAAATTAAAATGAAATATCCCGACAAATATTGCATCGATCTTCACAATTACGAAAGAGTTCCAACAAGAGAGGTTAAAGTTGGAGATATAATTATTGGCTCCCTTCAGCCAGTGCGTTTGCAAAGTATGACGAATGTTCCAGCTATGGATGTTGAAAGGTCTGTTGCACAATGTAAGGCTATTTTTGATGCTGGAGCCGATTTTGTTCGAATTGCTACTCCACGAATTATGGATGTAGAATCTCTTAAACAAATAAAGCAGGATTTACATAAAGACGGTTATAAGAAACCACTTGTCGCAGATGTTCACTTTAATCCGGTAATTGCCGAAGAAGCTGCAAGAGTCGTCGAAAAGGTTAGAATAAATCCTGGAAATTACATTGATAAGCGCGCTACTTTTAAAACGGTTGAATTTACAGATATTGAGTACAAACTCGAACTTGAAAAAATTCACGAGCGAATTTTACCGCTTATAAAAAACTGTAAAGAAAACGGCACAGCAATAAGAGTTGGCTCAAATCATGGATCGTTGTCGGATCGCATTTTAACAAGATACGGAAATACAGTTGAGGGAATGGTGGT
>JAQVGK010000199.1 GCA_028696755.1 Bacteroidales bacterium
GGCAAAGTTCCTATTTCCCATACAATTGAACCGTTAGCACCTTGTGAAGGATCAAAGTATAAATCATTAGGACTTGGAGCAGGTGTGAAAACTATTTGCTTATTACTACTTACGTAAGAGGACGCAAATGGTATAGGAACAACAAGTTCGGCATTATCGATAGGTTCCGTGCCTTTATTGCGAACTTCTATCGAAACTTCGATTTCTTGACCAGGTTCCGCAACTAATGGATCTCCAGATATATAAGGAACTCCATTGATACTAATTATCGAATTCTGAGCTTCTGGTGTAGGAATATATGCATCAACCGACATCGCCAACATAAAAATTACGTAAGTGTCTTGCGTACTTCCATAACGGAATGACGTTGATGTTTGATTATTAGTTATTACAGAATTACCCGCATTTGGAACCTCGAACATGGAAATGTCCAAGCCTGTATTGTTAACTAAGTTTGGATTCCGTGAATTTCCTCCTGTAAAAATAGAACTATTAAAAAAGTTATTCGTTGAATTTCCTGTATGATCTAATGTAACCCAGTTTGTATTTGAGTGATTTCTTATTTGAAAATAATCCCCAGAAATATTCCTATCACCTTCACCGGCAACAAGACCAAGTTTTAAGTTTACATCACCAGCTTGAACTGTATTAAAGCCTGAAACTGGGATAGTATAATCTGCTGTAACAGAACCAGCAACGTAGGCATGACCATCAAAAATTGTAACATCTCTCCAATTCATTTTGGAGTTTTCATAAATAACAACTAAAGCCCATCCACCATAATAACCTGTGCCACCTCCTGTGCCTTCGCGTAATGCAATGTTTGCAACGGTATAATCACCAGAGCCATATTGCCTTACATAATCGGTTACCTCAGCATAAGCCGAGTACATCTGGCCATGAGCGGTCTCGGGATAATAAATATCAGAAGCATTAGCATTAACACTTGTATAGCTCGATGCTCCTGGACCTTTTAATAAAACTGTTCTTTTATCAAAATTAACTGTTGTACCACTTTTAGTTACCGAAAAGGTTTGTGGACTGTTATCACCATTGTGCGCACGTCCTGTCCAGTACAATCCTGCATAAACAATATTTGAGCACTCAGGAATTGCTCCGTTCTCATTTGACAATACCAATTGTGAGGTTGATGAATTTAAGGTAGTATTATCAGAATCAACATCAACATATTGCATCGAGTTATTATTGGAAGTATTATCTCCATAATTAACAAGTGTTAAATTGGTATTGCCCAATAATGCAAAATCTCCCTTAACGTTATAAATAACTTTACTGGGAGTGTACTGCGATGTCCTTTGTGTAAAAGGCTTAACTACTTGCGAGTAAACAAGTAGATTTGATAATAAAATCACAAAAAGGGTAAATATAACTTTTTTCATAGCTTTAGTTTTATAATGTTAAAAAACTATTCTGGTATCGAAACCAGAAAATACAATGAGGGAATTGATCCCTGATGATTACTTACTAAATTTGATAACAATGTTTTGTCGGGTTGATAATCAAACTGAAACAAAACATATTTAAGATTTTTAAAAGATGACAGGTTTGAAAAATCAAGAGATTTTATCCTGTCGCTCTTATTTATACTAATTTTTATGAACTCAATGTCATAATAAACCGAGTTATTAATGTAAAGCAACTCCAATTCTCTAACGGATAAATCTAAAACCTTACATTTCGCTTCTTCCGACTTCTTTATCTCATCATTTCCAATTATAACCGTGGGATGGTAATCTTGATAAAATGACTTTAATTCTTGTATTTCGGAATTAGTTGATTTAGAATATGATTCGGAGCTCAATATTTGATTAAAATCACTAATGTTTTGGGAGTTTAATATGTTTGCCGAAAACATCATAATTATAACCGAAGCTAAGCCAATCTTTTTTTTAATAATTTGATTCATAACAATCTATTTTTAATTAGACAACTTCTAAATAAGGAAAAAAGAAAAAAAATTTGGCATTATCAGCCAAAATTTGTCCAAAATTTCAAATTATTCAATCTGCGCTCAATTATCCCTTTAATCCTGAGTCTATAAACAGCGTGTTTGTTTAATTTGTTCAGAGTGTTTTTAAAAATTTTAAATTAATTTAGACTAAATTTTGCTATGTGTCTGTATATCAGCAGGTTAGACGAATTGCTAATTTGGAAAAAGTGCTAAAAAGCAGAAATAAAATCTTATATTAACCATAAAAAAAAGGCAGAAAAATGAATTTTCTGCCTGAAAGGAACGTTTTGTAAGTAAAATTCAACTTTATTCTTTTACTTCAATATTTACAGTAAGAGTTTCATAAATACCCGAGCAAGTAGCTCCAGCCGAAGTTGCCTCCTGTGGATCGAGATCTAAACGACGCCTCATGAAAATGGTATTTGTTCCAACCGTTAGCTTCTCGGTTTGAGCAGCAGTGATGAATAATTTTGTAGCGTACTGAGTAGTTTGATAAACATGAATTTCGTCGTTTTCGGCAGTACCGTTAACAAAAGCATAAACTTGCTCGTTTGTTGTGAGAGAGTCGCCTACCCACGATAATTCGTAAGCCTGACCTTTAACTATTGTATCGAGCGTGGCTGGGAAATCAATTTCGTGAACAATCGGAGTATTAACAAATGTATTTCCGTCCAAATCAGTCCATGAAAACTCTCCTGTGTTTACGTAGCCAGTCATTTGTGTTTCGTAATAAGCCAGAGCTTCCTGAAAGCCTAGCTGTGTTTCGTTAAAAGAAACAGAACTACCATCAGCTAATTCGAGTCTTGTCCCTGTAATACTACCAAAGAAAAATGTAGAACGAGCATAAGTCATATCATTAGTTTTGTCGTAAACCAATTCGTATAACACAAAAATTCTATCTTGATTAACATCTGCACTGCTTTCGCGCTCACAAGATGAAAAGAAATAAATGGCAGAAACAGCCATAACTAAAATTAAAATTGCTTTTCTCATAATAATTTGATTTTGGTTTTTGCAAAAATACTGAAATAATCAATACGAAATTACGAATCTGTCTTTGTTGTTTAAGTCTTTTACAATTTTAGATTCACCAAACCCAGCTCTTAAGCAAGTTTCAGCTACTTCCTCTCCAAATTTTTCATTGATTTCGAAATACAATTTTCCTCCCTCTACGAGAAAATCTTTGGCAAATTGAGAAATTCTTCTGTAAAAAATCAAAGGGTCATGGTCGCTCACAAAAAGTGCAAGATTAGGTTCGTAATCAAGAACATTTTCTAACATCAATTCTTTTTCTGATTCTGTAACATAAGGCGGATTAGATACAATAATGTCAAATTTTATTCCTGGAGCAAACTCAATCTCCGACAAAATATCGTGGTGATAATAGCATAGTTTAACATTATTCTTGGCTGCATTAACACTGCAAACATCTAATGCTCCAGCAGAAACATCAATCACATGAACATTAGCATCAAGCAGATTTATTTTTAGGCATATAGCAATACACCCCGAACCTGTTCCAATATCAAGAATGTTTAGCCCTGTGCGACTTCGATTATTGTCAACAATTTCTCTAATAAGGATTTCCGTTTCTTGTCGAGGTATTAAAACGCGTTTATCGACAAAAAACTCTAGCCCATAAAAATATGCTTTACCAGTAATATACTGAACCGGTTCTCCAGCAATAAGTCGATTTCGATTTGAGTTTAGCAATTTGAGATTTTCTTCACTTAAAACTTCTGTCTTACCTATTAATAATGCTGTTCTGCTGATTTCTAACAATTCGCATACATAAAACTCAGCTACCGACAATGCCTCATCACTATCATAAAAAGATGGAAGTTCAGCTTTAAGTTCGTTAATATATTGTCCTAATGTTTTCAATAAACTAATTGCTAAATTTTTGGCATTGTATTTGAAATTGGCTAGTCGGTAACTTTTTGAAAATGTCTGAATTTTTCTCCGGCGATCTTTCCCAAAAGATTTGCCGGAGTTTTGTTTTATCTAATTACTTCGATTTGTCCATTTTTATTAACTTTAACAATATCAGAACTTTTCGCAGTGCTGAACTCCTCTAGGCGCAGTGGTACAACAAAATCAACCGATATTTTTATCTCATTGTCGATATCGAAATATCCGAGTGGAGACTTTTTCCCAGCTTGATTAGCCGAAGTTGAAACGACAGGAGCACCAAGCTCGCGAATCATAATTTTACAAAACTCATCGTTCACAACTCTGATTCCAATAGTGCCGTCTGCTGCAATTAAATTTTTTGCAATATTTTTTGCCTTAGGATAAATTATGGTTAGTGGTCGTTTTGCAGCTTCTATTAATTGCAATGCGGCAGGAGGAACAATTTCAACATATTTCTCAAGCATTTCGATTGAATCAACGAGAATTAGCATACTTTTAGAGAAATCGCGCTGTTTAACCGCATACACTGCCGAAACAGCATCCTCGTTTAAAGCATCGCAACCAATTCCCCAAATGGTATCGGTTGGATATAAGATTACTCCACCTTTCTTCAAAACTTTAACGGTTTCGGCAACAATTTCTTTCATAAGTTTTTATAAAAATTATATAGTTCTTTTGTAACATTCTCACGACTAAAAAGTTCAGCCCTCTCAATTCCTTCGGAAATTAATTGAAATTTAAGATCAGAGCTTTCGCAAACCGACTTTATAGCAACTCCAATATTCTTAGGGTTAAGCACATCAACCTGAATTGCCGCTTTCCCACCAACCTCTGCAGTTGCACCTTTATCACCAGTAATTACAGGCACTCCTGCATTAAAGGCCTCAATGATTGGAATACCGAATCCTTCGTAAATAGATGGATAAACAAACACTTCTGCCATTTTGTATATGGCTGGCAAATCGGCATTACTAATATTATCTACAAAATGAAGTCGATAGCTAATCTTATGCTCCTGAGCCCAATCTAAAATTTCCTTTGCATAATCTGTCTTTCGACCAACAAGTAAGTAGTCGATGTCTAGATTAAAATAATATATTGCCTTTATTACATTAAGAGCATTTTTCCGCTTCTCGACTGTTCCAACAGTTAAAACATATCTATTGGGCAAAGAATATTTTTCTCGAATATTCTCAAGCTCAAGCTGGTCGAATTGGCCATTAAAATTATTTGCGCAAGATTGGTAAACAACCTCAATTTTTCTTTCATCTATGCCAAAGTACTTAATAATGTCTTCCTTAGTTTGAATGCTGGTTGCAATAATTTTATCGGCATCCTTGCAAGCTCGGTAAAACTTACGATAGTAAATTTTTCGATCAATTAGGCTATATAGCTGAGGAAACTTAATAAAAATAAGATCGTGAATTGTAACAACTTTAATAGCTTTTGATTTGGATATATTTACTGGCAATTCGTTGCTTAGCCCATGGTAAATATCAGGATTTAGAGTTGCAATATCATTCCCCATTTTATAACTTCTCCAGTACGAGGCCTTTAAGGAGTTTGAAGTTGCAGGACAAATGACATTTCGGCGATACTTTTCCTCCAGCAAATCTGTCTGGGGAGTCGGCGAGAAAAGAACACAGGAAACCTCGGGATAGAAATCGTGCAGCGACCTGATTATATCGCGACTGTAATTTCCAAGTCCGCTCCTGTTTAGAAAAGCTCTTTTTGCGTCGAATGCGATTTTCATTTTTTACTTAATCAATTTTAGTCTGCAATAGCATATTTCTGTTCTATTACATCTGGATATTGTTGCCAGATTTTCCCATTTAATTCTTTGCCGTTTTCTTTTTTATTTCTCTTTACCCTATCAGCACCCCAAGTTCCCCATTGTTTAAAGAAAAATGCAATGCCCTTTGATTCACATTGATGCTTAATGCTTATAACCCAGCCTTCATCCATTGGTCTAGCTTTATTTCCACTCTCGCCTCCAACAATAACCCAATTAATGTTATCTAGATTAATCTCACCCAAATCTTCTAATAATGGTTCAACAGAAAGAAAGAGGACGCTGGCATTTAACTTTCTTAAAAAATCTATTCTAGGTAATCCTTCTTTTTTATTTTCCACGGTTACTCCAAGCCAAATATTCCGTGGAATTTCTCTGACCGAGAAATATTGATACATTTTCTCAGCTCTTTTCGTGAGTATCTGATAAGTATGGTGAGGCGTTTTTTCAATTACTTCAAAGATTTTATCTAAATAATCAAGTGGCATTTCTTCATGAAAAATATCACTCATTGAGTTAACAAAATAAACTGTTGGCTTCTTTCTTTTAAGAGGATCATTCAAACGACTTGGAACAGTATTAAAATCAAATCCATTTTCATAACCTTCAACACCTATTGCCTGAAGCCTTATTGCCATGCTTTCTGCATAACAATTCTTACACCCTGCACTTTTTTTTGTGCAACCAGCTGAAGGATTCCAAGTTTGCTCTGTCCACTCTATTTTGTATTTTTTCATTATTTGAGTTTTTACTTCCAAAAGAATTCAACAATTTCATTGTTTTTTATTGCATCCCAAGACAATTTTGTGTGCCCCGTAAACAAAATTTTACTCTGATTCCTAAGTTCTTTAAGCTTATCATCAGCATGGCTTCTAATATGACCTTGTTCATATGTAAAATTGTATACTTCAACATTAGAAACTTTTTTATTTGATCTGATAAATTCTTCTAAGCTTTGCTTAAAATAATCTACTTTTGAGAGCTTCTGCCCTTCATTAAAAAAGTCTATTGTCAATTGCAACTTACTTTTATCATCA
>JAQVGK010000200.1 GCA_028696755.1 Bacteroidales bacterium
AAGTTTTCTTGATTTTTGTGGTTTTTCTTTATTGAGTGTTTCAATATTCGCCATAAAACGAAAATTTGTACTGTTTTTATGTTTTCAGTACAAATATCGTTAATGTAAAATATGACATTTGCATAACGTTGCATAACTTTGCATAACGTTGCAAAATGTTGCAAAACTCTTTTGAATTTTTAATTTGTATTCCCTTTGCAGAGTTCGAGATTTATTTCTTCTTCGGCTGTAAGTACTGTTTTTATTTTATGTCGCTTTTCTAAATCAAGTATTTTGTGTGATCCTTTCATGTATTCCCAATCGCCTTTTTCGAGATCTTTGTTACCTATAATATAATGTCTCATAAATACAATTAGAAAAAGATGCGAAACCGGTAATATTATTATAAGGTATGCAATGTTGAGTTTAAGGCTGAAAATGCTATTAAGAATAAAAAAAGTATCGTACATGAAATGAAAACTGCTGCAATAAATGCAACGTCCAAGAGGATAAGCAAGAAATCTAAGTATTTTGCTTCCTAGTCCGGCTGTTGGCAAACATGCTTTTGCAACCCACCGATCGAGCAAACGGCCCACTACTCGAAATATTCCACCACGACTATAAATACAGGTTCTCCAAAATACCGAAATCGCAATTCCGGTAATTACTATTATGCTTAAATATAAAGCGTCTAAAATTAAATTTTCCATTGTTTTATTTGTTTTAAAGTTTAACACTAATTATGTGTAATGAGACTTTTGTTACACATATTTCTTTGTTATAACTCAATGCCATTACTGTGCATCGGGAAAAGGTGGAACAAACTCATTTCTATCCTTTATAAGTGATGCTAAAGTTATTTCACCAGCAAGAATTTGTTTTGCATGAAAAACGCATGGAATAAATCCTGTAAAAACTCCATCAATGCAACCAGCTTCATATCTTAATTTGTGTTCTTCTGTTGGCTCGGAATTTAGCATAAGTTCTGGCGCATCATCTCCAAACTCTTTTATGCAACAATCTGGATAGCCAAGTGTCTTCCCAATTGGATCATTTATAATGTGCCAATTTTTACGAAACATTTCAATTGTTGCTGGATCGTTTAAATCGAAATTTTCTCTAAAGTCAAAGTTTTCATTGTCTAAAAGTTGTGAGTTTTTAATATTGTCAAATTGTGTAATTATTGTTTTAGCAAATTTTTGTATTAAAAATGCTATTCCACTCATTTGTTCATCAAATATATCGCCATTACTAACATACAAGTCATTGTATCTATTTAGTTGTTCTATTTCATAAATCTTAATTACTTGATCTATGTTTAATTTAGTCTCTTTACTAATATTCTGTATTTCAAGAATACGTTTAATAATTTGGTCCTTGGTTACTTTATTGTAATCCCTTTCCGGCTGATGAAAAATTGTTCCCATAATTTTAGTATTAGTTTTAATTGTTTTTCCCTTTTCTGAATTCTGGATTATATATTGTGTTTGCTTTGCCTGATCTTACCGCTTTTGTGTAATGAGATTTGGCATATTCTGTTTCGCCAACACGTGCTTCAATTTCCATTGGCATTTTATCATATCCATACTTTACATATTGCTGATAGTAAGTATTGTAATATTTTAATAACCCAAGTTTTTGGTATTGTTGCCAATGTTTTAATTCATGCTGCAGCAATAACAAGTTGCCTTTTTCTTTTTCGGTAATATAAATACCGAATGGAGGTAAAGTAAGAGCATTGTAATTACCTGGTAACGCTTTTGCAATTTTTATCGCTGGCTTACTGTTAGTTCTCTGGTTTGCATTCTTAATAATAAGCAAGCCAATTGTTGCAAATGCAGCTATTTTTAAACCTTTTTGTACTGTGTTTGACATATTATAGTTTTTTTAAGGTAATCCGTAATAGTTCCAAATGTGGCAAACTTCTACTGGAGAAAATATTTTCTTTTTGTTATTCCAAGTGCCATCTGGATTTTGTGTGTAAATTTTATGAGCAATTTCATTTAGCCTAATTCTTCCAGTTTGTCTATTCCATCCATAAGCATCAAATATTTCTTGCTTAGTGTAATAAGCTTTAATACCTGTACTTTGACTATTGTCATGTATTATACCATCTCTTATTGCGTACATAAGCATTATCCTAAAAGTTGTTTAATAATATTTTCTGCTTTAGATGCTGATTTTGCTGCGGAGGTTTTACCGAACGCATTTAGGATATCTGTAAAAACACCATGATTTGCAATTATTGAAACATACTTTACATACTTTGCAAATTCTGGAGTTTTAAGAATATCTTTAATGCTTTGCTTCATTTCAGGGTCGAGATTATCATAAAAGCTCTGGAAGGAATCCTCATAAGAAACTTTTTCTTCTTCCTTATCAGTTTGCATGTTTTTGTTCTCACAATATTCATTAAACCATTTTTGAACTTGAATAAAGCTTTCGTTAGTTCCTCCACGATCAGGATGAGTGTCGAAGCACATTTTCCTGTATTTTTTCTTTGCATCATCTGCATTTAAACCGAGAAATGGATTTATCATACTCATACTATAAGTTTTTAATTGTTTCTATTATAAAAGCTGGTGTAATATGTCTGATTTTATCAGCAATTAAATTCAGAGTTTCGATTTCGATTGTTTCAAAACAAATTGTTGTTAAAGTCAGGTTACTAGATATAGATGGTTCTGAAACTTTACAATAAATTCCTGAAATAATTCTGTATTCCTCAGGATCCTTTGTACAGTAATCAGATGCAAAGTATGTGTAAATCAACTTACGTATATTGCTGCGGTTGTCGTAGCTTAATTCTATTGTTTTCATATTAGTAAATCATTTTGCCGTTAATAAACATGTGAATTATCCTTCCAGTACCAACTTCCTCAAAAATTGCTTTGTGAAAACTCATTTTGTGAATGTTTTCGAGTATTTTTTCCTTCATATAGTAGAATTGTGAGTTTTCGCCTCGATCATCACGGCTTGGAAAAGAGTACCGGTGTTCGCGGTTATTCATTTTTTCTGTGTAACTAGCATTTTCAGCAAGCTTAGTTTTTTCAATAAACAGTCTATATTTACTGTTTTCTGGACCTGGTTTTAATGAATTTTTCTGTGCCATAGTTATGCGGTTTTTTGTTGTTTTTTCCAGTAGTTCTCAATTTGAGGTATTTGATTTCTTACACAATTTTCAAATTGCTTTTGTCGTGTCGGAATTGTACTCTTTACACGTTCTAGCAATTGATAATAGTTATCGCGAGTAGGAGTAAGGAAATATTCTAGTAAAATTTTGTTTAATTTTTGATTGGTTTCTAGTCGGTTTTTGTGCCTGTTTAGCCATTCTTTTTTATCCTGCGCTGCTTTGTATTTCTCGATCTGCATTTTTGCATATCGGTAAAAACCAGATGTGTATTTTATGTCGAAGTAAGTGGCCGGAAAAACATGATAGTCCTTCCAATGCTTAGCGTATATTTTTTTGTTTATATAACGGGCTGAGGCATTAACAGTACGCTGATAAAGTTCTAGCCATTGCTCCATTTCTGCCTTGCTTTTGCAATGTTTGAAATAGTTTTCAGCGATATATATCATTACTTCTTCGGTTACACCGGAATAAACACGATCGCGCCAACCATGAATTTTTTCAATAGCGTACTGGTAAAGCAAATATGCAAACAAATAGCGTAATTCTTCGACATTACCACTGCGATAAACTGCAATATGATTATCATTCATTTTCTTCTGCAGTTTTTTCAAAATTCCTTTTTTTGTTGATGTTTCGCGTGTTTCTGGCGTTGCTGCGGGCTGTTTTGGTGTCTCAATAAGCGATGTGGCCGCCGGCGCGCCCCCCTCGGCTTTTTTGGTCGGCTCCGCCCCGCAGCTGTTTCCCGTGTCGTTGCAAATGTCGTTGTAAGTGTCTAAGTAAGTTTTGGCGTTCCCATAGCCAAAACACACTAACATCTTGCAATAATCATTGAGAGTGTTAAAGTTTGTGAAAGTAATATCGTTAGAAGGCGACTTTTCCAAATCAAAATTTGAAGAAATAATACTGCCGATTGTTTGAATTCCTTTAACCTTAGAAATTGCTTTATTTTCGTCAATCTGATTATTGAAAGATACCTTTTCTGTTAATTGTTTATTAAAATGTCTTTGTAAATCTTCATATAAAAGTATTGGCAAACTTTTCCGCCCAAGCTTCTTAGCGAAATTAGAGGCGATTTCATTTTTTTGAAACAGTTCCGGCACACCTGAGAGGTCGTTACGATCAAAAATTGGGACAATAAATGGGTTTAGGTGCAAGATGTAGTTTTTATCGTTTCCACGATATTGTTTTACCAATATTCCGGCAGCTTCTAACCTAGTATTATAGTTCCTTATTGTTCGTCCATTGACTTTTAAACGCTTACCTAGTTCCCAGCTATTTGTCGAAATTTTAACAACATTGTCAATTTTTTCGGCACCTGTCTTTTTATTCTTTTCGTATAGTTGTATTGCTGCTAATCGTAGCAATTCTTCAAAGTAATGTTCGTGTGCTGGTCTTAATTGTTCCCCTAGATCTTTGTCGTCATTATAAAAAAATGAGGCATGACGATAATTTATTAACGAAAATTTGTAATCAATCACAAAATATTTTTCCATCTTTGCAATGTTTTAATTTTTTAAAATGCAATGTTTTAATTGTTAAAATACAGCCGGTGCGCACGTCAATTAGGGGTAATTATCGGTGCGCGCCGTGCTGTTTCCCGTATCTTTATATTGTTGTCACTTTTATTGTTTGATTTATTAGTTTTTTTATGCCACTTAAATTTGATTCGGCAAGCTTTTGAGCAACTACTGGTACAACTGCATTCCCAATGAACTTCTTTTGATCTGCTTTTGATCCTTTAAGTTCATACTTATCGGGAAAGCCTTGTATTTTTAACAGTTCGTCTATCCTCAGCATCCTCATTTTAATATCAATAATTCCATATAAGCACATGAATTCCTTGATTTTTTTCATCGAAGGGCTATCACATGGATAAATTATGATTGCTATTGTTCCTGATTCTGTTTGCACTATATAAGGTGGTTTTTTATCCATCCTAGCTATTAGGCTGAAACATGGATTATCAAGACTTGACCCTTTGGAATTATACTGAGGATTAACAAGATAGTGTTGTTTGTGGCTTGCTGTTATTACTTTTGCTGGTTCTTCAATTGAATTACCAACATTATTGAAATTTGTATCCATAATAAAATTACAGGTTACTAAATTTTGCTTTGGATTAGAGACTATTGCTGGACAAGCATCATTTAATGATTTTGGACAACTGTTACCATATTGCTGATCAAAAAAGTTTACGCATATTTTTGAAAATGTGTCTTTCGTTCTGACAGTACCTGCTGGTTCATCAATTGTTTTAATATTTTCACCAGTCGAATAATATGCAGCAAGAAAATTGCAGTTTACAAGATACTGACTATCTTTTGTTTTAATTGTTGCTGCTGGACCTGTAAGAGGAATATTTTTATGTTCTGGACGGCCAGAAAAGTATTTAGTAATAAAGCTGCAATTTACAATTCCAAGTCTGTTTTGTGTAGAAACTACTGGGCAAGGTTCTTCTAAAGATGGAGGATTGTGTTTTTGGTTTTTATTCATGCTATTGTATTTTAATAGCCAATTTTCCTTTCCACCAGCAACAAACTTTATTAAACCGGCTAAAATTCTTTCGTATGTTGCTTCCGATAAATCTTTTTTTCGTCCGAATATACTTTTACCTTCATCGTTCAAGTCAAGTACTTCTTTTACAGATTTCCATTTCTTTAGTTGTGTAAAAAGTAGTCCGGTACCTGGTTTTTTTGTGTATTCTGGTTCAGGCCAAACGATTGGTAAGTTTGGTTTTGCAAATATTCCAAAATATCTTAATCGAGATGTATATGCTCCATAATCTGCCGAATCAATCAATTTGTAATCATACAAATAATTATATTCTGTACATATCGTTTTTATCCATTTTATGTAATCTATTCCATTTTTCTTAGAAACTGGTTTACCGTCTTGATCAAGTGGACCCCACGCCATGAATTCTCTAACATTTTCAATATAAACATAGTCAGGCTCCAATTCCGAAATATAATCGTATAATGAGTAGGCAAGTGTTCTTGAATCTGCATCGCGAGGAAGTCCACCTTTTGCTTTAGAATAATTTGTACATTCTAAACTAGCCCAAATATTTATTATGCAACCAGGATATAAATGTCTTAACCATACGCATAGTTTAACTAGTTTAATTACAACTTCCATGTTTCTAATGTCCTCTGGGAAATGATTGCAATTAGGATGATTTGCTTTGTGTGATTCAATAGCCATTTCATCGTGATTTACACATGCAACAACTTCAACATTTTCGTCTCCAAGTAGATGAATCCCAGTTGTAGTTCCTCCAGCTCCAGCAAACAAATCAATCCAAAATATTTTCTTCATACTTCTTAGGTATTAAAGTGTTTTCAATCATTTTTTCTACATCTTCTCTCAGATATATGTAAACTTTAGCATTAAAGGGGTGCTTTGCATAGGTTACTTTTCTACTCTTGCGAATAAGATCAAGACGTTTGCGAGCTATTGGCCCGTAAAGCCTTACAATATCTTCGTAGCTTAACCAGACTTTATCATCTTTTTTTGACGATATTACTGGTTCTGGGGGGTAGAATCCCACTGGTGGTTTAGTTTTGCCGCGTCCCATATTATCTTTCGTATACTGCTAT
>JAQVGK010000201.1 GCA_028696755.1 Bacteroidales bacterium
AATCCTAAGCAAGCACAAAAATCAAATTAAAAAAACCAAAACCAAAAATTGCAAAATATGCACAATCTGTTTTAAAATTTTAGATTTTATAAATTTGATATTGTTTAGGATTTAGATATTAGAGTTTAGTGCTTGAAATCCTAAATCCCAAAACCTAAATCCTAAGCAAGCACAAAAATCAAATTAAAAAAACCAAAACCAAAAATTGCAAAATATGCACAATCTGTTTTAAAATTTTAGATTTTATAAATTTGATATTGTTTAGGATTTAGATATTAGAGTTTTAACTTCAGTTCGACGCCGCTCACTGCAACGCGTTGAGCTCACCGCCAGTTGGCGGTTCGGTTGTGCTTGAAATCCTAAATCCCAAAACCCAACACCTGCGAAATAGCACAACCCGTTTTGAATTTTAGATTTTTAAATTTGATATTTTTTAGGATTTAGACATTGGGATTTTAACTTCAGTTCGACGCCGCTCACTGCAACGCGTTGAGCTCACCGCCAGTTGGCGGTTCGGTTGTGCTTGAAATCCTAAAATGGCTGCTGGCAAATGCTGGAGAGAATGTGAAAATTTGCAAAATGCAAAATCTTATAATTGTTTGGAACGAAAGTCAGAAGTAAATCAATATTTCGTAACTCGAATTATTTTAATATATTTGTAAAATTATTGCAAAACCGCAAAATTAAGACATTTTAACATGTTTTGCGATTTTGCGAAACCGCAAAAGTAAAGGTAGATTAATCGCTGTGGAAATGCAATAAAGAGAATACAATTGCTAGCAGTTTATTAACAGTTAAGTTACGGATAAAATAACAAATCCAAAATTCCAATTCTACATTCTTTAAAAGTTTGTGCACATTATGCAGTTATTGTTATTTAAATGCGTTAGGGGTAAGCTGCACTGATTACTTTGTAATTCGCCGTTGTGATTTGATTGAAAGCACCAAATAATAAAATACAAAATACAAGTGTTTACAGAAAGTTATGATTTGAAATTTGTGATTTTGCAATAATATCTATATTTCAAATGGCACCAAAACCAAAGAAAAACTTATCTTTGTTTTACAAAAATCACAAATTTGGAAGGTTACTTTTTACAAATAAATGATAAAGACATTTACTACGAGTTTCGAAACGAGATTTATCTTGACAATTCGGACTCAGTTTTAGTTTTTCTGCACGAAGGTCTTGGTTCAGTTGCTCAATGGAAAGATTTTCCAAATAGTTTATCTGATAAACTAAAAATGCCAGTTCTGATTTACGATCGCTATGGTTACGGAAAATCAACGATGCTTAGCGAAAAGCGACTGCATAATTACTTGGAAATTGAGGCTTTAGAATGGCTCCCTAAAATAATTAAAAAGTTAATACCCGACAACAAACTAGTTATTTTGATTGGTCACAGCGACGGTGGAAGTATTGCTTTACTTTATGCAGCACAATTCCCTTCAAAAGTTAAAGCGATTATAACCGAGGCAGCACATGTTTTTACTGAAGAAATAACTTACAAAGGTCTTGAACCTGTAGCAAATCTCTTTTATAAAGCTGGATTACGCGAAAAACTTGAAAAATATCATGGAGAAAAGACATTATCAATGTTTCACGGCTGGTATGATGTATGGACAGACCCTGAATTCACAAATTGGAATGTTGAAAACTATTTGACTAGCATTATATGTCCAGTTTTGGCAATGCAAGGAAAAGACGACGAGTATGGAAGTATAAATCAACTGCAATCTTTGGAAAATAATATAAAATCAAACTGCCGAATACGACATATTGACAATTGCGGACACACACCACACTTTCAACAAAGAGAGATTTGTGAAAAAGAAATGATAAATTTTATCAACAATCTTCGTTTTTTATGATTAAAGTCATATATTTGGAAACTTAAAAAGGATTGAATGATGGTCGATGGTCAGTGTTGATTGGAGATAATGCCGAGTCAGCCTTGTCTGTGACAAATTACAAACAACAAATTACAAATAACAAATTATAAATAACAAATAACAAAACGGCAGAATCTAAAGCACTTGCTGATTTTCCTCAGCCTCCGCCTTAGCCTTAGCCTTAGCCTTAGCCTAAAAAACAACAAACAAACTAAACAATAAAACTATGAACTTTGAACTAACTGAAGAGCAATTGATGATTAAAAACGCTGCTCGCGACTTTGCAGTAAGAGAATTATTACCAGATGTTATCGAAAGAGATGCAAATTCTAGATTCCCAGCACGTCAGATGAAGATGCTGGCTGAGCTTGGTTTTTTTGGAATTTGCGTTGATCCAAAATATGATGGTGGAGGTATGGATAACGTTTCTTATGTACTAGCACTCGAAGAAATTGCAAAAATCGATGCGTCGGCAGCTGTGGTTCTTGCTGTGCACAATTCTCTAGCATGTTATGGAATTGAGCATTATGCAAACGAAGAACAGAAACAGAAGTATTTACCAGCTTTAGCCAGAGGTGAGAAAATTGGGGCATTTCTTTTGTCGGAGCCAGAAGCAGGATCGGATGCTACTTCTCAAAAAACTATTGCCGAAGACAAAGGCGATTATTATCTGTTAAATGGAACTAAAAATTGGATTACAAGCGCAGATAATGCAGGCATTTACCTTGTAATGGCACAGACTTATCCAGAGAAAAAGCACAAAGGAATCAATGCATTTATTGTTGACCGTCATACTCCTGGAATTACTCTCGGCCCACACGAAGATAAAATGGGAATGCGTAGTTCTGATACTCATTCTGTAATGTTCACAGATGTTAAGGTTCCAAAAGAAAATCGTATTGGCGAAGATGGATTTGGATTTTCTTTCGCAATGAAATTACTCGATGGTGGAAGAATTGGTATTGCTGCACAAGCTATTGGGATAGCAGGTGGGGCCTTTGATTTAGCTCTAAAATACTCTAAAGAAAGAAAAGCATTTGGAACCGAAATCTGCAACCACCAGGCTATTGCTTTTAAACTGGCTGATATGGCTGTAAAACTCGAAAATGGAAGAAACCTTGTTCGTAAATGCGCTTGGATGAAAGATAATGGAAAAAATTTCTCATTAGAAAGTGCAATGGCAAAACTTTATTGTGCCGAAGCTGCAATGGAAATCACTACCGAAGCTGTTCAAATTCATGGCGGATACGGGTACGTTAAAGAGTATCATGTCGAAAGATTAATGCGTGAAGCAAAAGTTACTCAAATCTATGAAGGAACCTCAGAAATTCAAAAAATCGTAATTTCGAGAACTATTTTAAAAGATTAGAAGTATATTTGCGGCTCAAATTTTTGAAATAATTAACAATAAATATAATCTAAATTATGAAAATTCTCGTTTGTATTGGTAATGTACCTGACACCACAACAAAAATCAGATTTGATGCAGGTATGAAAAATCTCGACACTAACGGAGTTCAGTGGGTTATAAATCCATGGGACGAACTTGCATTAACCAGAGCATTGGAAATCAAGGAACAATCGGCAGGTAAAATCGAAAAAGTATCGGTAGTTAACATTGGTAAAGCCGATGCTGAACCAACAATCAGAAAAGCTCTCGCTATTGGTGCAGATGATGCTTTCCGCGTTGATGCAGATCCAACTGATGCTTATACAATTGCTGCGCAAATAGCCGAAGTTGCAAAATCAGAAAACTTTGACATTATTTTCGCTGGTATCGAATCATCAGATTTTAATGGCTCTGCTGTTGGAAGTATGGTTGCCGAATTCCTCGACATTCCTTCGGTTTCGGCGGTTTCATCTTTCGAGTTTAACAATGGAGATATCACTATTAAAAGAGAAATCGACGGTGGTAAAGAAACTATAAAGGTTGCTGGTCCTTTCGTAGCGATCGTTCAGAAAGGTATTTGTATTAACCCTAGAATTCCTGCAATGAGAGGTATTATGATGGCAAGAACAAAACCTATCAAAGTTACAGCTCCTGTTTCTACTGATGTTTTGGTAGAAGCACAAACATTTGAAGTTCCTGCTCCTAAGGCAGCTTGCAAAATGGTTGATGCTGAAGATACCGATAAACTTATCGAATTATTACACGGCGAAGCTAAAGTTCTTTAAACTGTGGTAGTCAGAAATTAAAAATTTAAAAAATCAGATTATGTCAATTATAGTTTTTTCAGAAAACAGAAACGGTAAACTTAAGAAAAACAGTCTCGAAGCTGTTTCTTATGCCGTGAATATTTCAAAAAACACCGGAAAACCGGTTGTAGCAATTTCTATTGGCAATGTTGCCGATGACGAACTTGCAACTCTTGCAAAATATGGCGCTTCTAAAGTAATTTCGGTAGGTGATGCTCACTGGCAAAACCACGACAGTCAGGCTTATACAAAACTGATTGCCGAAATCGCTGAAAAAGAGAATGCCGAAGTTGTAATTTTCTCACATTCAAATATTGGGAAAGCATTAGCCCCTCGCCTTTCGGTTCGTATGAAAGCTGGTTTGGTTAGTGGTATTGTTGCTTTACCTGCATCATACAGTCCAATGGTTTTCAAAAGAAAATCATACAACGGTGGTGCTTTCCAGATGATGGCTGTAAAATCGGCAAAATGTGTTCTCACATTAAACCCAAATTCTTGCGATATCACCGAAGCTCCTGCTGCAGTTAATGTTGTTGCTTATGCCCCATCAACAACTGCAGATTTTAAAACAAAAGTCGAAAATGTTGATTTAATCACTGGCAAAGTTCTTTTAACCGAAGCTAGTGTTGTAGTTTCTGGTGGACGTGGTTTAAAATCAGGCGACAACTGGGGGCCAGTTGAAGAATTAGCTTCAGTACTTGGTGCTGGTTTAGCTTGTTCTCGTCCAGTATCTGACGAAGGTTGGAGATCGCACGAAGAACACGTTGGTCAAACAGGTAAAATTATCGCTCCAGATCTTTACATTGCCATTGGTATCAGCGGTGCTATCCAGCATATCGGCGGTGTCTCCGGATCAAAAGTTATCGTTGCTGTTGATAAAGATAAAGACGCTCCTATTTTCAAATATGCTGATTATGGAATCGTTGGCGACGCATTTGCAGTGTTACCAAGACTTATCGAA
This sequence comes from Bacteroidales bacterium, assembly GCA_028696755.1. The sequence goes on from JAQVGK010000201.1 coordinate 5,051, forward strand.
TCGGTAAAAAAGTTTAAAAACGCATAAAACTCACATCAGAATAGTTTAAAAACCGAATTTGTTAAAAGTTCGGTTTTTTTATTCCATTGGCTTAATATATAAAATAAACAAGCGGCTTCCTTAGCGTTTATATGTGTATGATCCAGCAAAGTCCGAAAATGAGCAACTATACAGTACTCTATTTCGTATTTAAGGTTAATCTAAAATTTTTACGTTTAATCGAAAATCTAAACGCTTATTTACAAAAATCTCACATTAAATAAATAATTACTGATTATAGTAGAATTTACAAAATTAGTTTTAACTTTGTAGAGTATGTTTTTATAATTAAGCAGTTTTTGTATAAAATAAATATTTGTTAATTGGTTATATTTTGACTTATTGTTATAACTTAGTTATTATCGTAAATTGAATAATAAAAGAAATGCAGGTTGCGAAAACTATAGATATTGAAAAGTTGACTTGTCCAAAATGTGGATCAAAAAAACTTATAAAAAAAGGGACACGAAAGAATAAGTTAAAAACTGTGTTTTTGTGGCAATGCAGCGAATGCCTCTCAAAATTTACCGACGATAATTTCAAAAATAAATCTTATCCCGTAGCCAAAATCATCAATGCTTTAACTCTGCATAATAAAGGATTCACAATAAAGGATTGTGCCGAAAAAACTGATGCACCTGCCAGTACAATTTCAAACTGGATTACATCTTATAAAGACATTTTTGGATTAAGTGTTTTGTCTGGAAACATACGTAAGTTTAAAGAAAACAACAAGATCGTTGAAACGCACAAGTACGATCATGGCGTTATTTACTTGTATCAACACAATAAATTTAAACTCGAAACTTTTGTTAAACCGCAATTTATCGGGCTATATAGCTACCTAAATTTAGTGCGCGAAGGTACAATTGATAAAAATGCATTTAGCGACACTAATGCTCGTGCTTCGCAAGCAAGGCTTAATATTGGAGAAATTTCGCTTACCCCTAATGCGAGTAATAACTGCAAAATTGCACAAATGGCTGTCGAAATAGCAAAGGATAATCGTAGCAGACATTGGGCAGTAGAAAAAACAATGCTCGAAAACGATTTATACACCGTAGCTACTGAAGTGCCTGTTTATCTTGATATTAATAAAACAAATATGCCATTTTTAAAATCGCTGGCTGCAAAAAGCGGTTTTATTTCAGGACATATTGATATTTTACAGGTTAAAGATAACTATATATACATACTCGATTATAAACCCGATGCGGCAAAAGAAAAACCACTAGGACAACTATTCATTTATGCTTGCTGCCTTAGTCGGTTAACGGGGATACACTTTGCAAAAATAAAATTAGCATGGTTTGATGAGCATGATTATTTTGAAACGGACACAATGAATGTTTATAAAAACGTAATGAAAACTTTTAAAAAGTGAAAAGAATTTTGAATAATTTAGCCTCGGATTTGGGATATTCAAAAGTCCCGGATTTGGAGAAAACAAAAGTCTCGAATTTGGGCCACGAAGTAAGTCCCGGAAATGGGATATTTATGAAAATATTGCAAAATCAAGGCTTTTTGTATCAAAAAACACAGAAAAATGAGCGATTTTAACCAAATAATTAAACTAAAAACGAAGATTAATCCCAAATGCGGGGCTTCGGAAAA
>JAQVGK010000202.1 GCA_028696755.1 Bacteroidales bacterium
CAAAATAAAGTAAATAATGTTTATGTAACTCAAAATATGTGAGTGAAGATTTTTAAATTGATAATAAGTGCAAGCTTTTTTACTACATAGTTGAAAAAGCTTGCACTTATTATTTTGAATTCACATCTAACTAATTGATGTTTAAAGTGTTAAGTGTTTTTAAGCAGCCCCTATTTAGCTGGTTGAGTAAAATAACTTTGGAAAACTGTACGAATTAAAAATTGCATTTCGGCTTCGCTTCTATGGGGCGCATGGGGCATGGAGCATGGAGCATGGGGCTTAAATTGTATGAGAATGATATTTGTGCAAAAAAAACATTGTGCTAAAATTTTATAATATGCAGAACCCCGCAGGGCTCACTTCGATTCAACTCACTTCGATAAACTCAGCACAAGCAGTGCAACGCACGCAAGTAATTTTAACTCTCTGCACAAATCACTCCATGCCCCATGCTCCATTCACAAAATAGAAAATATTAATAAATTGACACCTAAATAATTACAAAGTTTTTTATTATTTTAAATTATTACGAATTAACTTTGTTCGCAAAATTTTTATCGGTTAAGTTTTTTAAAAATGAAGAAAAAAGTTGACTTTTTGGTTATAGGAAGCGGTATTGCCGGACTGTTCTACGCACTCAAGGTAAGTAAATTTGGCAAGGTTGCAATAATATCAAAAGAGAATATAGACAATACTACCACTGTTAAAGCTCAGGGTGGAATTGCGTCGGTAATGTATAATCCCGATTCATATGATAAACATATCGAAGATACAATTAATGCTGGAGCAGGATTAAACAATCGAGAAGTTGTAGAAATTGTCGTGAAAGAAGGTCCAACCAGAGTTCATGATTTAATAAATATCGGAACTCATTTTGACAAAGACCCAAGTGGAGCCTATGATCTAGGAAAAGAAGGCGGCCATTCCGAAAATCGAGTTCTTCATTTTAAAGATAAAACTGGTCAGGAAATTCAAAGGGCTCTAGTAAACGAGGTTAGAAACAATCCTAATATCTTGGTTTATGAAAATCATTTTGCTATCGAAATTTTAACACAACACCACTTAGGAGAAGTTGTAAAAAAATCTACCCCCGGAATTACCTGCTATGGAGCTTATGTTTTTGATGTAGAAACAAAAAAGGTGATTACTTATCTTGCCAAAGCAACATTGATCGCAACAGGTGGGTGTGGAAATGCATATCAAAGCACAACAAATCCGGTCGGAATCACTGGAGATGGAGTTGCTATGGTTTACAGAGCAAAAGGCGTAGTTGAAAATATGGAATTTGTTCAGTTCCATCCAACCTCATTATATAACCCGAACGAAAAACCATCATTCTTAATTACCGAAGCCTTAAGAGGTGCCGGAGCTATATTAAAAAATCACAGAGGTGAAGATTTTTGCCTGAAATACGATGCAAGGGGATCTCTAGCACCACGAGATATTGTTGCGCGCGCAATAGATACCGAAATGAAACTATCTGGCGAAGAGTATGTTTATCTCGATGCCCGACATATTAGCAAAGAAAAAATAATGAACCACTTCCCAACAATATTTGCGAAGTGTATGGAAATTGGACTTAATATTACAAAAGACATGATTCCTGTAACTCCTGCAGCCCATTACATTTGCGGAGGAATAAAAACCGACGTACACGGTCGTACAAGTATTGCCAATCTTTATGCTGCTGGAGAAGTTGCCTGCACTGGTCTGCACGGCGCAAATCGACTAGCATCAAACTCATTGCTTGAAGCTGTGGTTTTTGCACATAGAGCTGCCGAAGATACAGAGAATGCACAATGGCATGATCCTAACATTCTGGACAAGATCCCTGATTGGAACGATGAGGGAACAATCAAGAACGAAGAACTGGTTCTAGTTTCGTACTCACGAAAAGAGGTCCAGCAAATAATGAGTAATTATGTTGGTATCGTGCGTAGCGACTTAAGACTTCAGAGGGCTATGGACAGACTGGAAATTATTTTTAAAGAAACTGAAGAGTTGTACAAAGCATCAAAAGTAACTGTTAGCATTTGTGAATTAAGAAACATCATTAACATCGGATACCTTATCATTAAACAAGCAAAAGACAGAAGAGAGTCAATTGGCTTACATTTTAATTCCGATTTGTCTGACAACGTGCAGCCAAAAGTATAATTTAAGCGTCTGCATACTGAATTTGATGTTTTTTTTCTTTTATTTGTAAATATTAATTTTAAATACACCGATTATTGTTATGAAAAAACTTGTACTACTATCAGTGATTTTGATAATCTCTATCACTAGCTTTGCAGGATTTGTGCCTCGTAAAGATGCCGAAAAAGCTGCAAAAAGCCATACATATCAGAGCATTGGCGCTTTTAAACAGGTTAATTGGGACGATCTTAAAATGAATTGTCTTTTTGACCCTTCAGAAAATGACACTTACAACTTCTATGTTTTCAACATTGATGGAGATCAGGGTTATGTAATTGTTTCTTCTGATGATAAAATCAAACCTATTCTCGCATATTCATTCGAAGGAGGTTTCAATCATGATAATATGGCTCCGGCACAAAAAGAATTTTTAAAATATTTTGAAGATTGTATTTCTTATGTAGAAGCTAATGAATACGAAGTTTCTGAAAAAATTACAGCCGAATGGGAAGAATTAATTTCATATTATCCTGGTAAAGCATATCAACAAAAAACGACATCTCCAAATCTCTTAGAAAATATTAACTGGAATCAGGGATGGCCATATAATGCTCAATGTCCAGCAGATGAAGAAGCTACATATACAAACGGACACGTTCCTGTTGGTTGTGTTGCAACTGCAATGCTTCAGGTAATGAAATATTACAACTGGCCTCCAAGTGGCGAAGGTTCAAAAACTTACTCTTACCCTTCTAGTTGGCCATATTATTGGACCTACGGAACTTTATCTGCTAACTTTGGTACTTCAACCTACGACTGGTATTCAATACCAAATGCAGCATCGTCTTATGTTAATACTGAGTTGGGTAAAATAAATTATCATGCAGCCGTATCTGTTTCAATGGCTTTTGGACCAGATGGCTCGGGAAGTCAAACCGACAAAATTGTTACAGCTCTCGAAACATATTTTAAATATTCAACCTCTTGCCAGTATGTTTCAAAATCAAGCTACACCGAAACCAACTGGAAAAACCTTATCAAAGCTCAAATTGACGCAGAAAAACCAGTCGTATATTCGGGAAGTTCTACTACCACTGGTCATGCATGGAACTGTGATGGCTATCAGGATGATTCGTTCCACATGAACTGGGGATGGGGTGGTGCCGGAAACGGATACTATACTCTCGACAATTTAACATCAACTGCTACACCAGGAGGACCTGAAAACAACTTTAACCAAGGTCAGGATATGGTAATCAATATCTATCCCCAATCGGGATACCCAGGTTACTGCTCAGGTGTAAAAACAATTACTGGTACCGAAGGTTCTTTTGATGATGGTAGCTCAACAAGCGATTATCAGGCAAATCAATCTTGCGTTTATGTTATTGATCCTGCTTGCGGAGATGTAATTACTATAAGCTTTCCAGACTTTGTATTAGGCGATGGCGACAATGTAGAGATTTATGATGGTGACGAAAGCAGCACCACTTTGTTAGTTGCTTACGACAATTCAAACCTACCAGGAAGTGCAACAACTGTGGCCTCTGGTGGTGCAATAACCGTTAAATTTAACACCGATGGAACTTCTCAGGCAGAAGGATGGAATCTAAGCTATTCGGTTAAAAATTGTAAAACAAACATGATTCATACTGCGCCAACAGGAACATTTAACGATGGTAGTGGTGTTTGCGATTATTCAAACTCTTCTGTTTGCTCTTGGGTTATTCAGCCTGCTGGAGCTACTTATATTTCACTCGAATTTGACGATTACGAAATCGCTGGATCAGCTGATTTTGTAAAAATTTACAAAGATGCTCAGCAATCAGCTAACTTACTTTATACCTTTAACTCAACAACTGCTCCTTCGGGACCAATAAATATTCCAAGTGGTGTTGCAGTTGTACAATTTTTTGCCGATGCAAATAATGTTGGTGATGGTTTTACTATCAGCTACACATCAAGTACTAGCGATATCGAAAGCAATATGCTCATGTCTAACATGAGTGTAATGCCAAATCCTGGAAACTTAAATTCACAGCTTATTTTCACTCTTTCTGGAAACTCGGAAACTAAAATTTATGTTACAAACATGTTAGGTGAAGTTGTTGCTGTAAAAGAATACAATCTTGTTGATGGCGTACATGAATTTAACCTTGGTCAAATCTTTGACAGCGAGCCTCAAACTGGCGTTTATTTCATCAATGTTGATTCTGGTAAAGAAATTAAAACACAGAAATTTGTGGTTTTATAATAAGTAGAGTGCCTAAAATACTCTAAAGTGAACTAGAGTGCCTAAAGTTCGGAGTTTGAATTTTAGGCACTTTTCTTTATAATGATTTGCGGTGATGGAAAAGTTGAAAAGTCGACAAAGTAAAAAAAAACAATTTTATATTATCCGAACCGACGTTTGCACTGCCTCCATATAATTTCTAAGAAAAAAAATAATGCGACACTGTCAGGTTCAGTAGCTCCTGACTTCGACACCTTTTTTCACTAAAATTTGCAACCTTCTGATAATCAGCAGTTTACAAAATATAAAATTCCAAAAAGGGTGTCCCCATTAAGTAAAATCAACAATCTTGCGGTATAAAGTCTTTTCTATAGAATTAGAAATGATCAATATTGTCCTATCATGTTATAGAATAATCTGCGATGCTTTGCTTATACAAAGTAAAAACGCTAGGCAAACTGTAAGGAAATAAAATATTACGAGCTTCAAATGTGCGAATAAAGCGGTAATTAGTATTCGAAACGACGCGCGTTGGCCATGAAGAAACGCCGGGTGGTCACTGAGCGACGCCGAAGTGCCAGCTCCGGCCTTGTGAACCTGCGAAGCAGCTCACGAGCACCACTGAAAATAAAATATGGCGCGAGTAACCAGCGAAGCAGCTCACGAACACCGTTGAAAATAAATTGTGGTGTGAGTAATGGTGGAACAAATAGAACTGTTGCAAAGAGGTTTATCCAGCTTTGCTTACAGTTCTTTTGTTCCAACAGAGCGGGGGGAAGGATCGTTTCTTCTTGATTTCTTTGTAACTTGTTGTTCACACTTTTTACTATTTTTAGTGGTGTTCACGAGCTCACTCCGTTCGGTAGATCAAGCAAGAAAGTTTGAAATGTAAAATAAGATATATTTCTGTAGGGTGTCCCAGTGTCGAAGTCAGGAAAAACAATTTTATATTATCCGAACCGACGTTTGCACTGCCTCCATATATTTTGTAAGAAAAAAAATAATGCGATACTGTCAGGCTCAGTAGCTTTGGCACCGCACCTGCGACACTGTCAGGTTCTACGAACACTGACAGGTCTTGTTACAGTTGCCAAATTCATTTCAATCACTTTTCGAAGTTCTTCAACAGCATTTTCCTGCGCAACATTCTTTACTACGGCCTCTTTTCCCTTGTAAATATGTACTTTTCCTGTAGCAGCGCCAACACAACCAAAATCGGCATCAGCCATTTCGCCTGGACCATTAACAATACAGCCCATAACGGCAATTTTTAATCCTTTAAGATGTGAAAATGCAGCTTTAACCTCTCTGTTAAGCTTTTCTAAATCGTAATCAGTGCGTCCGCAGCCTGGACAAGAAACAAATTCTGCTTTTGAGTATCTAATTCCAATAGCCTGTAATAAATCGAGCTGAATCTCTACTGGATTTTTTTCCTTAGCTGGCAAAACAAGCCATAAACCAGAAGCAAGATTATCAACTAATGTCGAACCAGGAAATATTCCTAGTTCTGCACTTAATTCGTCTGCATCAAAAGAAGTGGCCAAATACTTAATAATAACAGGCATCTCGGGATTGATTTTTCTGAGCTCGCGGTAAACAAACCTTGTTTCGCCCAAAGGATTCTCGGTGCAAAAATTGATTACCGCACAAACGTTTTTCCTCTCTAAAACAGGTAATGCTTGCTTTTTATGTAGATCAAATGTGCTTAGTCCAACAAAGTAGAAATACTCATTTTCGAGTTTTGGAATATCGTTAGCAACAAAATCAAAGTAGGGAAAAACATTTTGTGGTTTCGATAAGGTTTTCCAATTTTTATAGCTAGTAATAATAGCTTTCCCAGACTTAATTTGTTCGATATTTTCAGTAAAAACAAAATCAGCATCTTCATGGTCAACAGAAGAGATTATCGAAAACTTATTTTGGGAAACTGGAACGATCGGATACTTTTCCGAGCAATGATAAGGATCAAAGCTATTACGTGGCTGACCTGCTACTTGAAATTTAAAAATCCTGCTACTAAAATTACCTAACAACTTTTTGGCAAAATGAATTTCGTTCTCTGGATTTTCGGTAAGAGAAACTCTTATTGTGTCGCCAATTCCATCGCTTAATAGTGCTCCTATGCCGATTGCAGATTTTAATCTGCCATCAAGATCCGCTCCAGCTTCGGTAACACCAAGGTGCTGAGGGAATAAAACTGCATTCTCTAGCATTCTAGCATTAAGCAATCGACAAGCTTGAGTCATCACC
>JAQVGK010000203.1 GCA_028696755.1 Bacteroidales bacterium
ATATTGTCAAAATAAGTTAGAGTTTTTACAGAATTTTAGTGAATATTTGAAATATTAGGATGAAATTCCATAAAAAAAATTACCTGTCTTAACATTTTTTGTAATTTGCGGATTTAAGGTTAATAATTATTTGTTCATATCTTTGCACCTAAATAATTACCATAAAAGATAACTTTGTAATAAAATCAAACAAACCAAGACTTATGAAAAATCTAACAACTGCATTTGCAACACTATTCGTTGCGTTTTTGATTGCTGGTACATTTTTATTGAGCGGCTGTAAAGAAGAGCAAAACGACGACAAAGCCACAGTCTCGTTAAAAATTTATGACCCTCGTAGCCCACACAGCGAGACCAAAACTACTACCGAAGGAATTGTTAATTCCGAGGATCTTACTAAATGTGAAGTTACATTTTCATCCATTCAACTTAAGAATAGCGAAGGAAACTATGTTGAGCTTCTTACAGCATCAAAAACTGTTGATTTGAGGGATCTTCAGGGCGTTGTTGGCGATCTTGTTTCTACCGAAATTCCACTTGGAGATTACACCCAGATTAAAGTAACTGTTAGTGGTGTTAGCACTACCTACCAAGGAAATAACTACACTGCATCAGTTTCTGCTCCTGCAACAGCAACTCTCGCTCAAACTCCTGGCGTTACCTATACCGAAGCACAAGGTGTTACAAACGTTTTTGCTGGTGGAGCTGTCGTATTTGAGTATAATCTAGCGTTTACTCTTGCTGATATTAGCGATTTCCAGAATGTTCATTTACAGTTCGATGCTGATGCGTCTGTTTATGTAATATCATTTCCTTATTCGACTTACACATGGAATTTTGCAGGAATTCGCCCAGTACTTAACCTTGGAATTATCCTTGAAGAAGGAATTCAGCAAATACGCCACTCTCCTCCTTATGGAATTACAATTGCCTCTCAAAACGAGGTAAATTACTATGGCATCCACACATTTATCGACTTTGACCAAAATGGTGGAACAATTAATTCGCACACTAGTCAGCATGTTTTTCGTGGTGCCGACGGAACTCTTTTGGTTGATGCTGAGCCAATGGCTACGAATCCTAACGCTCTTGTGCCAAATACTGTAAATGCAACAGGCGAAACAGATATAAGATCCGACGAAACATTCAGATACACCGAAATAGTTTCTAACCTGCAAACTGCTGGTTATACATTAACATCTGGCCAAACTTATTATTTTAGTTTACGCAAAACTTGGAATATTACCACAAATGGAACAACATACAATCTTACTCGTATTTGCGAACCAATTCCGGTTGTAATTCCTTAGTATTAAAATTTCGTAATTATATTGGTATTATGGCGTAACTAGAATCAATTTTCGTAATCGGTCCTTCGGCTGCGCTCAAGAACCGTAATCGGTAAAAATTGTAATCGGTAATCGGTGTGATTGCATAATCGTTCTCTCTTATTCGGATTCCACTTTTGTTTAAAAAGGCTGAATCTGGACAGATTACAGATGACAGATAACCGATTACATAATTTAACAGCGATCTAAATAGGGACTACTGAAAAACTTTACAACACTTGATTCTAAGCCAAAATTGTTGATATTTTGACCGATTTAGTGCAAGCAAAAATAGTAAATGATTTAAAAAACCTTGCAGTATATTTTAATCTCGAAATGAAAACGGGACAAAAATATCCGGATAAATGCGACAAAATAGTATTCGAAGCTCCGCGGGAGGGCCGGGCAAAACGGCGGGCAGCTCAGGCGGTGAGAGCGAAACAATTAGAATTGTGTCGAGCCGACATGTCGTTCTCTAAAACAAATATTTGAGTATTGGCCAAAGGTGCATGGCATTTGTTTTAGGCCAAGGTCGACGTACAATTCTTTTGTTTCGTCTCGAGGTGCGGTGGGTAGCTTTGTTTTGCCTTGATTTCTTTGTAACTTTCTTGATCAAGCAAGAAAGTTAGGCAGTAAATATAAATCCCTTAGTTTATTAGTATAGTTTCCACTTTAACTATATCCTAAATGATTTTATATTTAACCTAAATAGCGGTGTTAAATAGACACTATTTAGAACATTGTTGAGTTTTTCAGCAGACCCTAAACAGTTGCAAAATTTCATTACTAACAATAAAGCTGTTGGAAACGACAGCTTTTTTTATTCAGAAATTAATCCAGCAATATTGTCTTTGTATGATGAGCTTACTGCTAATCCAACATCGCCTATATAAACTTTACTGCGGCTAATAAAACTAATCTTATCAACTGCAACAATTATAGATCTGTGAATGCGGATAAATTTTGCTGTGGGCAATGCATTTTCTAATGCTTTTAGCGACATTAAAGTTAATACTGGCTTCTGTCCGCAATAAATTTTTACATAATCTTTTAATGATTCGATGTATAAAATGTCGTCGAAGTTTATTTTTAAGATTTTATGCTCAGATTTTACAAATAGGCATGTTTTTGAAATGATTTCGTTTGGGGATGAAGAGCAATGTGCATGATATTCATACGCTTTGTTTACCGCTTTTAGAAAACGGTCGTACGAAACAGGTTTTAGCAAATAATCAACAACATCGAGTTCATAACCCTGCATTGCATATTTGTCGTATGCAGTAATTAAGATCACCATTGGTTTGGTCTTTAGGCTGCGCAACATTTGCAATCCATTCATATCGGGCATCTCGATATCGAGAAATATCAAATCCACATTATTGTTAGCAATAAATTGCATTGCGTCAAAAACACTAGTACATTTCCTCAACAATTTAAGAAACGGAACTCTCGAAACATTATCCTCAATTAAATCGAGCGATAACTGTTCATCGTCTATTGCAATACAATTTATCATAAATCTATTCTAAGTTTAACACTGAATATTCCGTTACTTTTATCAATTTCGAGATTATGTTGGTTTGGATAAAGTAAATTTAACCTTTTCTCTACATTATTAATTCCAATTCCACCAGCTTTATCTGAGCGAGTTTCTTGTATAAGTGGATTTGTTACTTCAAAGTATAAAGCCGAACCAACGGTTTTGATAATAATTTCAATTTTAACATCACCTCGATAGCTAACTCCATGCTTAAAAGCATTCTCAACAAATGGGAACAAAAGCATTGGTTCTATCATTAAATTCACATCAGTATTTGAATAGTCAAAAGTTATTTCAGCATTTTTATCCAAGCGCATTTGTTGAATTTCGATGTAATTTTTTAAGAAATCTATTTCCTTTTCGAGAAAAAACTTTTCTCCTTTATTTTCATAAAGACTATAACGTATTAATTCCGAAAGTCTAATTATAAATGCTTCGGTGTCGTCTGATTTTTTTCTGGCAAGGGAGCAGATATTATTAAGAACATTGAAGAAAAAATGTGGATCTATTTGTGCTCTCAAAGCTTGCAGCTCGGCTTTTAACTTATCGTTCTCGAGTTCTTTGCGTTTTTTTTCGTTACGAAACCATTCTATGCTCATTTTAAGAGCAGTAGAAATTATAAAAACAACTAAAAATACTGATACTCCTTTGAGAGGTCCAAACATATCGCGTACTGGCTTGTCGGGACCGAGCTCTAATGGTCGTCCTATTTCCCTCATTGGAGGCAGAAATGTTTGAACTACAAATTCTATTGTAAACGAAAATCCAAAAATTATCGCAATAGTTGCAAGAGCATAAAGTAGATATTTCTTTCTGAAAACTAATCCTGGAATAAGAATAAGATAGTTGACATAAAAATATACAACCATAAAAATTTGAATCAGGATTAACAGATTTGGAAAATGAAATGCATCTGGATCGCCCTGCAAGCTTTCTATAATAGAAGGGATGAAAAAATACCCAAACCAGCCGGCAACATGAGCGAGAATATGGAGTATTTTTTTGTTTTTCATGAGGTGTTTAAAACCTATTTCGTCAGTCATAATTCAATGCAATCAGGTAGAATAGATCTTATAAAATGGCCTTTAAGTTTAGTTTTTATTTCAATTTCAGACCTTGACTGAATCAAAATGTCAGTTCTTATTCCATTCCTGAGTAATTCTTTTCGAATACGAGTGCGTAAACTAAGTTTTTCTTTCGTAGGAATGTCTATGTCGACAACAATCAATATGTCGTAATCACTAAGTGCATTTGCAGTACCTTTTGCTCTTGAGCCAAAAAGAAAAATCTCCGACCATTCAAAATGTAGTTTGATTACTTTTTTAATGATTTCAAATTTATGATTGTCCTTGAGCATCAGAATAATTTTCCTTTTTACAAATATACTCAATAAATCAGCATAAAAAGCCAAATTAAGGGAAAAGTTTACGCATTACCATTATACCCAACTTCTAACTTTAGGCACTCTAGGCACTTTAGGCACTCTAGGCACTTCCTAATGTTTAAAATGTCTAAACCCAGTAAATACCATTGGAATTTTGTTTTCGTTACAGAATTTTATGGTGTCTTCATCTCTAATCGATCCGCCAGGCTGAATAACTGCATTTATTCCTTCGTTGTGTGCAATTTCGATAGAATCGCTAAATGGGAAAAATGCATCTGATGCCATAACTGCGCCATGCAAGTCGAAGCCAAAGTTTTTAGCTTTTTCAATAGCTTGTTTTAGAGCATCAACTCGTGAAGTTTGACCTGTTCCACTTGCGAGAAGCTGAGAGTTTTTAACCAAAACAATTGCGTTTGATTTTGTGTTTTTAACAACTTTGTTTGCAAAAATTAAATCGGCAGATTGAGTTGCATCTGGACGTAAGTTCGTAACATAGTTAAAATCTGCAGTAGTTTCAGTTTTTGCATCTCTATCTTGAACTAAAACGCCGTTTAAAACTGTGCGATAAATTGTTTTTTGTAAATTCGAATGTTTTTGCACCAAAATAATCCTGTTTTTCTTTTGCTGTAATATTTCTAGTGCATCTTTTGTATAATCTGGTGCGATAACTATTTCGAAGAAAATTTTATTTATTTCCTCGGCAGCATCATGATCAACAATTTTATTTGCAACAATAATTCCGCCAAAAGCAGAAACTGGATCGGCAGCAAGTGCATCTTTCCAAGCATCAGTAAGATTTGGCCGTGAAGCAATTCCACATGCATTGTTGTGCTTCAAGATTGCAACCGTTGTTTCTTCAAACTCAGAGATTAAATTTGCTGCAGCATCAATGTCGAGGAGATTATTGTAGCTAATTTCTTTACCATGAAGTTTGGTAAACATATTCTCAAAATCACCAAAATAAAGTGCTTTTTGATGAGGATTTTCACCATATCTTAAGACTGTATTCTTGCTTTGAGATACTTTGAACTCAGTGAAGTTATTATTGTCGAACCAGTTAAAAATTGCTGTGTCGTAGCCCGAACTAACGCCAAATGATTCGCGGGCGAAACGACGACGAACCTCAAGACTTGTAGCGCATTTACCTTCTTCGAGCAAGCTGTGCAAATCGTGATACTGGCCTCGATGAGAAACAACAAGAACATCGTTGTAATTTTTAGCTGCAGCTCTAATTAGAGAAATTCCACCGATATCTATTTTTTCGATTATTACTTCTTCATCAGTTTCATTTTCTATTGTTTTTTCAAATGGATATAAATCAACGATAACCAAATCGATTGATGGGATTTCGTATTTTGCAGTTTCTTCGTTATGTGTTTCATTATCACGAATCGAAAGAATTCCTCCAAATACCTTTGGGTGAAGAGTTTTTACTCGCCCATCTAAAATTGACGGATATCCAGTAATGTCCTCAATTTTAACCGCTTCAACTCCTAGAGATTGAATAAAATCCCATGTTCCGCCTGTTGAAAATATTTTTACACCGTATTTGTCGAGAGTTTTTACTATCACATCTAGACCATCTTTGTGGTAAACCGAAATAAGTGCCGATTGAATTTTTTTCTGCATACTAGTTTTTGATTTTGTTTGGCCCAAAATTATAAAATATGAATGAATCAGAAAATTTTTATTTTTGTAAAGTTGAATCATTCATATTGTAATGCCAAAAAAACTTAAGCAGATATTCAGAAAAAAAGGTGATTTTGGGATATTAATTTATATTCCCCTGATTATATCATTGATTGCTGGGGCTGGACTGCTTGCACAAATGGGGTTTAATCTTTCCGATGACATTAAATACTACTTGAACATTGTTTATTTTACAGCAATTTCTGCATGTATGATTTCGATACTTTTTAGGTATGCGGTTAAAGTACTACGTCCCAGATGGAAAGCAATTCCTTTCGACTTTCTCTTTTTGTCCTATCTTTTTATTTTGTTTGCTATAAGGTTTGGGATTTTTGATAAAGATTTTGTTCTAGCTAAAATTTTCTTCGACAGTTTTTGGATTTACGTTGCTGTTATATTGACCTTCATTAGAGAATTTTCGGAGCTAGAACTAAATCTAACAACAAGGAGTGTAAGCCCTGCCAGATTATTTATTTTTAGTTTCTTGTTTATTATTATTGTTGGCAGTCTTTTATTGATGCTTCCAAATGCTACCGTAGGAAACATTTCTTACCTCGACTCTTTATTTACTTCTACTAGTGCAGTTTGTGTTACCGGACTCATTGTTGTTGATACTGCTACAGCATTTACAACATTTGGGCAGTT
>JAQVGK010000204.1 GCA_028696755.1 Bacteroidales bacterium
TGCCCTTTTGGTTCCCATATGTGAATGATAGTCTGTGCCGTAAAATAAAGTGTTTGCGCAAGGCGCTTTAGATACGATTCCGAAAAAACCATAATAATCCGTTTGGGTCAGAATCTGGGATTGTTTATTTTGATGAAGACTTTGTAATTCCATCAAATAAATATGTGAAATTAAGTAATATGGAATTCTATTTTGCAAATGGTAAAAAAGCATTAGTAAATATCGGATCTACTTTAAGACTCGAAAACACAAAACTTACTGCTGAAACTACCTGTACTCCAACAGCAATGTGGAACGGTGTCTATCTAGAAGGGAATCCTGGAGTTATCCAAAACACTGCAAATCAAGGAACTCTAAGCATGGCTGCAGGTTCTGAGATTTCAAATGCAATAACAGGTGTTACGGTAGAAGGTGGCGCAATTTGTAAAATATATGCAGGTGATTTTATTAACAATAAAACTGGTATATATTTCTATCCTCACACTTATAGCTCACTACCTAATTATAACGCATCTTTTGTGCAATTGGCAAACTTCACGATAAATGGTGCACTTAATAATGGTAACACACCTTTGTATATGATTTACATGAATGGTGTAAAAGGAATAAATATTACCAGTAGTAATTTCCTCAATTCTAGAGGCTCTGACATTGCAGCTGCTTCAAGAGGATATGCTATTAGAAGTAACTCTACTAACTTTAAACTTTCTAACTGCGAGCTTGAAGGTTGGAATTATGGTTGCTACTCAACTTTAGGAACCCCTCGAATTCTTAACAATGAATTTGCGGGCAATTTCAAAAGCGTATATTCGGCCTCAGGAGTTTCTGTTGAAATTACCGGAAACGATTTTGACGGCGATTACAACTTTGCATCTGGTACCGCAACACCTTATTCTGTTCATGTTTTAGGTAACGGCACTAACAACACTCTTTATAAATTCGAAGAAAACACAATACAAAACGGAGTTGTTGGAGTTCAGTTTAACAACCTAGGCCCAAATGCTGTTAAAGTAAAAGATAATACTTTTATAAACATCGATGGTTATACTCAATCTTGTGCTGCTGTGGCAATTGGGAAAAATTCAAACTATATTAATGGAAGCATTCCCAGTTATGGACAAGTTGGTCTTGAATTCCGATGTAACAATTTTGATAACAATCCGTATGCGTTGTCAGTAATTGACGGCAATATACGTAAATATCAAGGCGAACAAGGTGCAAGTTCTGGAAGCGATTATGCTGGAAATGCTTTTGATCATTATGGATCAAACTTGGAACGCGACTTTTATGTAAAAATTCCGATTAATAGCTATTGGGAAATTCCACAATACACATATTACAACCATACTGATATTTCGCATAGAATTGACTATTACACTACTGGCCCCGATCCGCTAAATCCTAAAATCGTAATAGGAGGAGATGCGGATTTCTTTCAAGAATCTGATTGCGAAGAAGGTGATGGTGGTGGAATAATAATTATAAAAAGCATGTCTGTAGCAGAAGGTAGTGAGATTATTGAACAAACAGATACCGAGCTTTTGTTAAAAGAATTCGAATTGGAAGAAATGATTGACGAGGGTAATACATTTTCCTTGCTAAGCGAAGTCGAAACCATGAACAGCAACAATACTATTGACGTTGCAGAGAGTATTGCAGAATTAGACGGGTTTATCTCTGATGAAGTTGCAACAACCTATATGCAAAACAATTCTGGAAATCAATTTGCCAAAGCAAATGCTCTGCTCGCAAATAGCCCGCTACCTGCATCTGTCAGGGGTGAAATTGATGAAATGGATATGTCACCATCGTTAAAGCATGTAGTAAAACAGCACCAAAACGGAAGCAATGTGCGCGACTTAAAGCAATCCGAAATAGCAGGCTTAAAGCAATATCGAGGACTGCTTGTAAACGAATTGGTTATTTCTGCAATATTTAATGACTCAGTTCCAAGTGAAAAATTAGCTTTAAAACAATTCCTAACAAACGATGAAAATCTTCAATCGAAATTCCATTTGTTTAATTTGAATATTTTAAGCAAAGAATATATAGAAGCCCATGCAACTCTCGAATCAATAAAACAGATGATTCAAATAGAGGATATAAACTATCTTGCTGAAATGGAAGACTTTATCGAACTTCAACACATTATTGTTGAAATTGAGGCCGGAAATATTAGCATCGCAGATGCAGCAGCAAACAATCTGGATTTATTGAATTTTATAGCTGATGAGGAATCGTATCCAGGACAGGCTACAGCTCAACTTATTCTTTCGCAAGCAGGAATAAGAGAATTTGAAGAAGTAATAAAACTTCCGGAGCCAATAATTGAAAACAAAAGTATTGACATTCAAAAAGGGAATACTGACAATTTCTCTACAAACGATGATATTATCAATGTCTATCCAAATCCGACAGCAGGTAACATTTATGTTGAATATGCGTTTTTGAATAATTCTGATAACGGATTTATTGAAATTTATGGTATTACTGGAAATTTGGTTTACAGAACCGAGCTTTCACAACCAATAGGAGTGTTTACTTACAAAGAAAAATTACCTGCAGGAAATTATATTATCAAAGTAGGAAATGATTTTTCACAAAAAATTACAATTCAATAAATAAAATTCGTATCTTGACATCACGGAAAAATTCCGTGATGTCTTTTTTAAATTATGAAATTAATAAGTTTAACATTTTTACTACTGATAAGCTGTTTTGCATTTTCACAAAACGATGTGATATTTAATTACAATTACCCCTATCAATGGAATTATGATTGTAATTTGATGCTGATAAATGACTCAGATTATTATATTGCAGGTGATGTAGGTAGAGTAACCGCAGAATGCGAATATGTTTTGTATGGATTTCACATTACAAAAATAAACAACAACGGAATTAGAGACACAACTGTTATTTTTGACAAATGCGAACAGACAAGTTATATGGCCTGGAATGGATCAATGTATTTTAATTCAGGCAACATAGTAATGATTGGACATGAGTATAATACGCCTGTCTATAATAGATTGTTTTTCATGAAGATTAACACAAGTTTTGATACTGTAAGTAACATCTGTATTATGGACGATACTCTTACTAAAAGGGCATTTAGTTTTGCCTTTGACTATGAAAACAATATTGTGATTGCAGGAGGTACAGACAGCACATATAATGAAATGACAGGGCTTCCTGAAACAACATACTCTAAGTCTTCTTTGTTCAAAGTAAAGCAAAACGGAGATATGATTTGGCAGCACTCATATTCTTTCGGTGATATCTCTGACGGTTGCTGGTCAATATTTCACCGGGTTATAAATACTCCTGATAGTGGTTTTATTGCAATTGGGAGAACCTCCGATTTCGGTAATTCTAAAAATTTAATCCTCAAAACTGACAGACTCGGCAATCAACAATGGGTAAGATTTTACGGCACTTCAAGTTATGACAATCCAACTTTTACCGACATTATCCCAACTCACGATTCCTGCTTTATTGTTTGTGGGGCATATACTTATGGCGAAATTGGTGGAGGTTATTATCCTTACGATGCATGGATTTTAAAAATTGATAATAATGGTAATACAAAATGGGATAGAAAACATAGAGATTCAATTGTTTATGATGTAATTGCAAACGACTATTATGGATATTACAGAGGTGTCGTAGAAAAAGACAACGGGGATTTATTAGCCATCTGTAACACATATTCGGATGAAGATAGTGTTTTTATTGGCCAAGGATTTAGAATAAGATGCCTTGATAGTTTTGGAAATAAAAAGTGGGATAAAGTAATTACAAGAGTGGGGAATCAGGGTGGTCCTCTATGGCCTCAAAGCATACAACTAACCGATGACAACGGTATTGCTATTGGAGGCTGGGCAGATATATATTATTATGATGAACTCAACCTCTGGGTAAGCGACCAACGCATCTTCCTCATCAAAACCGACAGTCTCGGCAACGATACATTAATAAGCGACATTTCGCCTATTGAGTCAAAACCAATCACCGAATTTAAACTGCAATGTTATCCCAATCCTGCGAGCAGTGAGTTTTTTGTTGATTTACCTCAAAGTGTAGATGATGATGTTCTGGAAATTTACTCAACAAATGGTAGTTTGGTTCATGAACAAGCAGTGGGTTATGCAAATAATAAAATTGATATTTGTGGGCTGCAGCCAGGAATGTGTTTGGTGAAAATTAGAGGTGCAGGTTTATATGGAAAAATTATTATTGATTAAAATATAAAATTATGAAGAAACTTTTTATTACTGGCATAGCTGCTTTATTAGCCTTATGCTTGCACGCACAAGAATTTACAAATTTATATACAGCATATCGTCAACACAAATGTATTGTTGCTGACGACAGTTTAATCTATGTAGGTTGTTCAAAAGCAATAAATATTTATCATTATGATGGTAGTTATAAAACATCTGTAGCTGTTGATGGAGATGTTTACTCTGCAGTTCGCGACAATAATGGACACCTTTGGTTTGGAGTTTTTGCATACTCAAATAGCACAATTGGTGGTGGTATTATAAAATACGATGGGTATTCTTGGGAATTTATTCCTGTAAACAACAACTTTGTTTATACGGGCATTACTTCAATAACCTGCGACCATGATAATAATATCTGGGCTTGTATTGTACCGTATGATGGTCAAAATCCTGCAAGAATTTCGAAATATAATGGAACTCATTGGATCGACTATACGACATTTAACGATACGTTAATTTTAGTTGGAGTTGATGAAATTGTTTGTGATACAAATAATGTAATATTTGCTGGCACCAAATTCGATAACGTTCCTGGTTTATCCGAAATTATTGCGATTAGTGCAACTGATACAACGATTTTTGACTATATAAATTATAATTATACTATTGCTTGCAAACACTCATCTTTGGTTGACCGACAAAATCGAGTCTGGTTTGGTGGGTGTTATGGACATATAAACAGCTTTGATAACGGAATGTGGACAGTTCACGATGACTATGCAACTTTTAACAATGGGTCATTTTCTGCAATATATCAGGATTTCCAAGACAGAATGATATTAGCAACAGGATCAAAACTTTTCACAGAAGGCGAAATTGATTGGGAAGTAAACACGTATCTTGAAGAGCATTCCTTAGCCGCTGTTTCAGATATCAAAGCAGATTCAGAACAACAGGTTTGGCTAGTAGGAAATTTTGATTCCGGAGATGCGCGTGAAGGTTGTCTAATAAAACCTATTGCTGACACATTTCAGCTTTTACACCCTCAATCACATATTGGGTATCCAAGAGAAATTGCATTTAGCGAAGATAATATCTGGCTGGGCAAATCAGCCTATTTGTCACATTTCGACGGAGAAATCTGGAATAACAATTTCACATCAGAAAATTTGTGCTCTGAAATTACTACTGCTATTTGCACTGACATCAACGGCAACTTATGGTACGGCACAGAAAATGGCTTATTTAAACAATCACCAAATCAGCCAGCCGAACAAATCCTTCAGCTTTGTGGTGAGGATATTTCTATTGTACAGTGTATTGCTTCCATAGGAAACACATTATGGGTAAAAGCTTCGGGACTGAACTTATACAAATACAACGGGTCAGAATGGACAGAAATTGATATGACAAACGCGGCAAGTTCCTACTTTTTGAAAATAGTGCCACGCAACGAAAACGAATTTTGGGTGGCAAGTAATGCCGGAGCGATAAGATTTGATGGAACAAACTGGTCAAACTATTCGGTTGAAGATGGCTTGCTACACAGTACTGTTAACGACTATGCTTTTCAGAACGACAGCGTTTGGATGACAACACCAAAAGGTATCGCTCTTCTTTACAACGACCAGCTTAGTATTTTGCATAACGACTCTACCTATTTATCTGGTTATAGCAATTATTATTCTATTGTTAAAGATAAGCATGGCGTAAAATGGGCTGGTAGTAAAAAAGGCGTGTTGAAATTTAACAATGAAACGTCAGAATATATTTACCCATCTACACAAAAAGAGCAAATATTTTGTATTAAAGAAGATCCCGACCACAACCTTTGGTTCTGTGGTAGCAATGCAGTTTCCAAATACACTTTCGACAACAGTAACATAGAAACTCCTATTGCCGAACAAAACAATTTAAAGATATTTCCAAACCCAGCTCAACAAGAAATATATTTCGATTTACCCACAAATAACCAATCTGATTTTCTCGAAATATACAACACTAACGGAGCAATAATATACCAACAAAATGTACAATCTGGCACCAATAAAATTGATATTGAGAGTTTGCCAGTGGGAATGTATTTGGTAAGGATTAATGGGGCGAATTTGTATGGAAAGTTTGTGAAAGAATAAATGGGGGAAATCACAAATTACAAATTACAAATCACAATGGGTTCTGCAAAGTTTGGGATTTGTTATTTGTTATTTGGAGCTTGTTATTTGGAGCTTTAAACTTCTACCCCATCGCCCCTTGCATCGCTAAAGGGAAGCCGACACACGGGGCACAAGAGGGCTGGCTCCCTTTAGGGATTTTTAGGGGCAGGGTTGGCAAGAATGAAATCACAAATGA
>JAQVGK010000205.1 GCA_028696755.1 Bacteroidales bacterium
ACTTTAAAAGCAGAAACAAAGGAACTACAATTCCTAGTTTAGTAAAATCAGATTTATTAGAAATTGATATTAAATTTTGTGTTGAAATTTCCGAGCAACACCGCATAGTTTCCATCCTCGACCGCAGCTTTGCAGCAATAGATAAGGCAAAAGCAAATGCCGAACAAAACCTAAAAAATGCAAAGGAGCTTTTTGAGAGTTATTTGGAGAGGGTGTTTGAAATCGAGAATAAAAATTGGGAAGTAAAATCATTAGATGAATTGGGGACAATTACGTCAAGTAAGCGAATTTATAAAAACGAGTATGTTAGTGAAGGGATACCATTTTACAGAACCAAGGAAATCAAAGAATTATCAAATGGTAAAACAATATCACTAGAATTATTTATTTCTAAAGATAGATATGAGCAAATTAAACAATCTTTTGGTGTGCCAAAAGTAGGAGATTTACTCATGTCAGCAGTTGGAACCATTGGCGAAATAATGGTTATTGAAACCAAAGATGAGTTCTATTTTAAAGATGGAAATATCGTTTGGTTTAAAGATTTCGAAAGATTAGATACTAATTATTTAAAATATGCTTTGACAGCTTTTGTTGAGAAAATAAAAAGCCTTGCGATAGGTGCTGCTTATAGTGCCTTGACCATTGAAAAGTTAAACAAGTATCAAATTGCTTTCCCCCAAACCATTGCAGATCAACAAACCATCGTCCGCCAATTAGATTCTTTGCGAGCCGAAACTCAAAAATTGGAGTCGATATATACAAAAAAAATATTAGCTTTGGAGGAGTTAAAAAAGAGTATTTTACAAAAAGCGTTTAGGGGGGAGTTGTAGTAAAAGATTTATCTATGACATGGAACAAAAATAAAGGTGACAGTGAGGCTGCAAAACAATGGGGTGGCCCATGGACTGAAAAGAAGCTTGAAGCATTTTCTAAGTATGTTTGGTCATACTTAACTATAATGAAAAATTTTCCTTATTGGGAGACAATCTATTTCGATGGTTTTGTTGGAAGTGGGACAAAAGAAAAAGTGAAAATTTCTGACCTTTACTTGCAGCTTGGAATTACAGAAGAAGAAGAGAAAACATACAAAGGCGCTGCTGAGAGAGTATTAGATTTAAAAGATAATTTAAGTTTTGACTTTCATTATTTTATTGATAAATGTGATAAATCTCTAGAAAAGTTAAAAACTAAATTAGAAGAAAAGTTTAAAGACAAGAAAATGGTCTTTAGATCGGAAGACGCTAATGTACAGTTAGTCGAACTTTCTAAAGCATTAAAGACAAAAAAGTACGCAGCTCTAGTTTTGCTTGATCCTTTTGGCATGCAGATAAATTGGGACTCTTTTGAACAGCTTAAAGGTACTCGATCTGATGTTTGGGTTTTAGTTCCTACGGGTGTTATTATAAATAGGTTATTAGATAAAAAAGGAAAACTGAAATTCAGTAAGAAACTAGAATCATTCTTTGGATTGCCAATTGATGAAATAAAATCTTATTTTTACAATGAAGAAAGAATTAATACTCTATTTGGAGAAGAAGAAATAGTAACAAAAGTTTCTGACCCAATTGAGAAAATTGCAAAACTTTATGCTAAAAGGTTGAAAACAATATGGATGCACGTTACGGATGAACCGTTAGTATTGCGAAATAAAAATGGAGTTCCTATATTTCATTTTGTTTTTGCATCAAATAACGAAAATGCAAAAAAAATTGCAAAACAAATCATTACAAACATTTGAATTATGGCACACAAAATAGAATGGACAGAACAAACCTGGAATCCAACCGCTGGATGCACAAAAATCAGTGCTGGATGTAAAAATTGTTATGCCGAAACTATGGCTAATCGTTTACAGGCAATGGGTGTAGAGGGTTACGAAAATGGTTTCCATTTTAATCCTGTACCTTCTCGATTGTTGGATCCACTAAAAAGAAAAAAGCCAACAGTTTTCTTTGTTAATTCGATGAGCGACATCTTTCATGAAGATATGCCTGAAAATTATTTGAATCAAATATTTGATGTAATCGAAAGTACTCCACAGCACACATATCAGGTACTTACAAAGCGAGCTGATAGAATGAACCAATATTTCTCAACCAGACGTGTGCCAAAGAATATATGGTTAGGAGTTACCGTTGATAACCAAAAACAAGGATTGCCAAGAATTGATAAACTACGAAACATTAAAGCAACAGTTTTATTCCTATCTGTAGAACCGCTCTTGGAAGACTTAGGCGAAATTAACCTTACCAATATTGATTGGGTAATCGTTGGTGGCGAAAGTGGCAACCGAGCCAGACCAATGGAAAAAGAATGGGTAATAAATATTAAACGTCAATGCGAGAAAAACGATGTTGCTTTTTTCTTTAAGCAATGGGGAACCTGGGGTGCGGATAAAGTCAAAAGAAATAAAAAGCTCAATGGAAAAGAACTTGATGGAAAAGTATGGCATCAGTACCCTGAAGTAATTGAGCAGCAATTTGCAGTAGCCTTATAATCAATTATAAACCATGAACGAAGCCGAAACCAGAGCCGAATTAATAGACCCTAAATTAAAAGCTGCCGGATGGGGAGTAATTGAGGGTTCGAAGATACTACGCGAAAGTAATGTGTGTGCACTTGTCGATGTTCAAAGTCTATTGAGCCCTGAAAGGGCATCATACCATAACGATGGACGCAGTCCGTCGTACAAAACATCAACCTTCACAAGCCCTGAAAGGGCGTAATACATTTTAATTATGGGACAATCATTAGTAAGAAACTACATTTATCTAGAATTCATATTGAGCCCTGAAAGGGCATCATACCATAACGATGGACGTAGTCCGTCGTGCAAAACATCAACCTTCACAAGCCCTGAAAGGGCGTAATACATTGTAATTATGGGACAATCATTAGTAAGAAACTACATACACATAACATTCAGCACTAAACACAGAGAACCGCTGATTCACCAGCCTGTAGAAGACGAACTTCATGCTTATCTAGGCGGAATCTGTAATAAGCTCGAATGTCAAGTTGTAAAAGTTGGAGGCCATACCGACCACATTCATATACTCTGTTTGCTGTCGAAGAAAATTGCCTTAATGAAATTGTTAGAAGAAGTAAAATCACATTCATCAAAATGGATAAAAACCAAAGGACCAGCATATCGTAACTTTTATTGGCAAGATGGCTACGGAGCTTTTTCTGTTAATCCAGCAGAAGTTGATACTGTAATTGCCTATATCGCAAATCAGCACGAACATCACGCTAAGAAAACATTTCAAGAGGAGTACCGAGCATTTTTGAAGAAGTATAATGTTGATTATGATGAGAAATATGTTTGGGACTAAATATTTTACCCTTTCAGGGCTAATGCTTTCAGGGCTTTGCCGAGCGACAGGGCTTCACCCTTTCTTTAGATATGTTGCCCTTTCAGGGCTTACAAAATCAATGAACAGAGCTAAAACTTCAAAGTCAGAGTCAACATATTCGAAAATAAATTACGTTTGTATCATAAAAAATACTATTTTTGCTCATGATAAGACTCACCACGCTTCCCATTTGAACAGCGCACCGGGGTGGGTTTTCGATTTATATGGAGAAAAGGTTTTATGATGTTTGAAAAAGAAATCTTAATAAAAGAAGGTGAACGAAAAAGCTCAAAGTATTTTATAAAGCAAACCATGGAAGAAAAGTCATAAATGCTTTATAAAGTGCTTTATAAAAACACTGTTTTGATTAAGTATTTTGTAATTCAAGTTCAATAAAA
The DNA here is from genome assembly GCA_028696755.1 of Bacteroidales bacterium. Next base: position 3,758 of record JAQVGK010000205.1, read on the forward strand.
GGAAACAATATCAACTAAATGATAAAAAGAAGCATAAAATATCATGTGACGCAAAAAAGAAATAAAATAGCAAAATGCTTTATGGAATTTATTCTATTGAGCAAAATTTGCTAGAAAATCAATAAATGCACAATAGAATGCTCAATAGAAATCTAGAAAATATGCAAGTTACATTCCGTTTTGGGCCTAATTTCTTATGTGATGGTCATGTGATAGAAGTACTAAATTTTAAACGCATCTTGCTGGATATCAACGCTTTCTTATGTGATAGTCATGTAATAGAAGCTAAATTATTGAGTTGTTTAATAAATTTTAAACCATGAACGAAGCCGAAACCAGAGCCGAATTAATAGACCCTAAATTAAAAGCTGCCGGATGGGGAGTAATTGAGGGTTCGAAGATACTACGCGAACGCAATGTGTGCAAAATCACCGAAGGCAGGATTCAGGTTGGAGGTGGTCGTAAAAAGCCGCTTATTGCCGATTATATACTTGCCTATAAAGGCGTTAAACTTGCTGTGATTGAGGCAAAAAGCGACGAAATTTCGGCTTCTGAAGGTGTTGCACAAGCAAAACTTTATGCACAAAAATTAAATCTCGCTTATACTTTCGCAACTAATTGAAAGGAAATTTACCAGATATGCCTTAAAACTGGCGAGGAAAAAACAGTAACTGATTTTCCATCGCCCGAAATGCTTTGGTCATTTACATACAACGAACAAAACGATTGGCGTGATAAATTAAACTCAGTTCCTTTCGAAGATAAATCTGGCACTTGGCAGCTAAGATATTATCAGGAAATAGCTGTAAAAAACGTACTAGAAGCAATTGCACAAAATAAAACCAGAATTCTTCTAACCTTGGCAACTGGAACTGGCAAAACTGCAATTGCTTTCCAAATAGCATGGAAATTATTTCAAACTCGATGGTCTTTAGATTTAACTGCCAGCAGGAGGCCAAGAATATTATTTCTTGCTGACAGAAATATTTTAGCTGATCAGGCATATAATTCATTTTCGGCTTTTCCAGAGGATGCGATGGTTCGCATTAAACCAAAAGACATTAAGAAAAAAGGCAAAGTTCCGACCAATGGCAGCATCTTTTTTACAATATTTCAATCTTTTATGACATCAGCGTCAGAGACTGATGATGAAAACTACGATTTGCCGATGGCTGCAGAAGCAATAGTTCCTTTCAATTCGGATGCTTATAACTTTGGCCAATATCCAAAAGATTTTTTTGATTTAATCATTATTGACGAATGTCACAGAGGAGGAGCAAATGATGAAGGAACCTGGCGTGCAATACTCGAGTATTTTTCACCAGCTGTTCAGCTTGGTTTAACTGCAACTCCAAAGCGTAAAGATAATATTGATACATATCGTTATTTTGGCGAGCCGGTTTACGTTTATTCCTTAAAAGAAGGAATCAATGATGGCTATCTAACGCCGTTTAAGGTAAGGCGAATAAAAACTACGCTCGACGATTATGTTTATACCGATGATGACGAAATAATCGAAGGAGAAATAAAAGAAGGAAAGCTTTATACAGAATCAGATTTTAACCGTATTATTGAGATTAAAGAGCGTGAGGCAAAGCGAGTTCAGATTTTCATGGACGAAATAAATCAGAATGAAAAATCTATAGTTTTTTGTGCCACACAATTACATGCTGCAGCTGTTCGTGACCTAGTAAATCAATATCGCCACAGTAAGCCTGGTGAGCCTGTCGAACCAGATTATTGTGTGCGTGTAACTGCAAACGATGGCGAAATAGGCGAGCAGTTTTTAAGAGAGTTCCAGGATAATGAAAAAACGATTCCGACAATTCTTACAACATCGCAAAAACTTTCTACCGGTGTTGATGCTCGCAATATCAGAAATATAATTCTGATGCGTCCAGTAAAACAAATTATTGAGTTTAAGCAAATTGTAGGGCGTGGAACCAGGCTTTTTGATGGCAAAGAGTATTTCACTATTTACGATTTTGTTGATGCATATCAAAGATTTCTCGATCCTGAATGGGACGGCGAACCACAACCAGAGGAACCCTGCAAGTTTTGTGGCCAAATTCCATGCGTTTGCATAAAGGAACCTCCGAAACCATGTTCTGTTTGTGGTCAAAGACCATGTGTGTGCGAAAAAGAACCACCAGAACCTTGCCCTGTTTGTGGTCAAAGACCATGTGTTTGTAAAAAGAAAGTAAAAGTCAAACTTAGAGACGGTAAAGAGCGTGAAATTCAGCACATGATTTCTACTTCATTTTGGAGTGCTAACGGAACACCAATTTCGGCACAGGAATTTCTCGAAAATCTGTTTGGCGAACTACCCAATTTATTCAAAAACGAGAACGAATTGCGTGAAATCTGGAGCAATCCACTTACCCGCAAAACTTTGCTCGAAAAACTCGAAGATGTTGGATTTGGCAAAGAAGAACTAAAATCATTGCAGCAGTTAATAAATGCTGAGAAAAGCGATTTGTTCGATGTATTGGAATATGTTTTCGACAGCGACTTTAAGCCTATAACTCGAGAAGAAAGAGTTTCCAGAGCTAAAGCTACAATCTTTGCATTTTTAAACGACAAGCAAAAAGAGTTTATCGAATTTGTATTGAATAAATACATCGAAGCCGGCGTTGGCGAACTTGATCAGGAAAAACTCCCAATTCTACTTCAAACAAAATATCAATCCCTCGAAGATGCTTTGGGTATTTTAGGCGATGTGCAAAATATCAGCGCATTGTTTATCGAGTTCCAGAAACATTTGTATGAGAGGGGTGTGGCGTAGGGGATGATGTGTTTTTGATTAAATATTTAAAATTTA
>JAQVGK010000206.1 GCA_028696755.1 Bacteroidales bacterium
TAATCATATTAAAACCTTTAATAGTGTCTTCTATTTTTACAAACTCTCCTTTTAAACCAGTAAATGCTTCGGCAACGTAGAATGGTTGAGATAAGAATCTCTGAACACGACGAGCACGATGAACCACTAGTTTGTCGTCATCAGAAAGTTCGTCCATACCAAGAATTGCAATAATATCTTGTAGCTCTGTGTATCTCTGTAAAATGTTGATTACTCTTTGAGCTGTATCGTAGTGCGCATTACCAACAATATCCGCGGATAAAATTCTTGATGAAGAATCGAGAGGGTCAACAGCAGGGTAAATTCCTAAACCAGCAATCTTACGGCTTAATACAGTTGTTGCATCGAGGTGAGAGAAAGTGGTTGCTGGAGCTGGGTCGGTAAGGTCATCTGCTGGAACATAAACAGCCTGCACAGAGGTAATAGAACCTGTTTTTGTTGATGTGATACGTTCTTGCATTTCACCCATTTCGGTAGCTAATGTAGGCTGGTAACCAACAGCCGAAGGCATACGACCGAGAAGAGCCGATACTTCGGAACCTGCTTGAGTAAAACGGAATACATTGTCAACGAAGAATAAAATGTCGCGACCGCTGGTTTTACTACCGCCATCACGGAAGCTTTCTGCTATAGTTAATCCTGAAAGGGCAACTCGAGCACGTGCTCCTGGAGGTTCGTTCATCTGACCGAAAACCATTGCAAGTTTAGATTCTTCCATTTCTTTTGAATCAACCTGACTAAGGTCCCACGAACCTTTTTCCATCGATTCTTTAAAGTTGTGTCCGTATTTAACGATGTTTGCTTCAATCATTTCACGCAATAAGTCGTTACCTTCACGTGTACGCTCACCCACGCCAGCAAAAACAGAAAGTCCGTCGTAACCAATTGCAATATTGTTGATAAGTTCCTGAATAAGTACGGTTTTACCCACACCTGCGCCACCGAACAAACCAATTTTACCACCTTTTGAGTAAGGCTCGATAAGGTCGATAACTTTAATACCTGTATAAAGCACTTCGACTTCGGTGCTTAGATCTTCGAATTTTGGTGGATGACGGTGAATAGGATAGCCATCGACTTTTGATACTTCGGATAAACCATCAATAGTATTTCCTACTACATTCATCAAACGGCCCTTTACCTGATCTCCGATTGGCATTACGATAGGATTTCCAGTATCATAAACCTTCATTCCTCGACACAAACCATCGGTAGAAGCCATAGATATGGTTCTTACAGTATGTTCACCAATGTGTTGTTGACATTCAACGATCAAAGATGTTCCATCTTCTCTTTTTATTTCAAGAGCATCATAGATTTTAGGAAGGTCGTTTCCTGATTTCTCAAAGCTAACATCAATAACAGGACCGATTACCTGTACAATTTCACCAACTATCTGACTCATTTTCGAAAATGTATTAATTTGTGCTAACAAAATTAAAAACTTTATTCTCAAAAAAAAATAAGTTTTCAAAAATTATTTAAGAAAAAGACGATTTAAAGAAGATTTAATATGTTCTGCACGAAAAAACCTTCGAGAATGATAAAAGAGAGATAAAACAATAAGTTGTAAATTGCTTAATAATTTCTTTCTCTAAGCGAGTCGGTAAATTTTTTTAGAGTGTCCTTATTCTCGTTGCTGATACTTAGTTTGCTAAAAAACTCTTCGGCTTTTTCAAAGTAGAATTCCATTAGAAGCTGCGATTTTTTGGCGATTTCGAGTTTGTCGTAAATTTTTTTTACAGCAGCAATTTTTTCTTCATTATTAAAATCTTTTTTTGCAAGCCAAAGATTTAATTCTTCTTTTTCTTTGCCTGATGCAAGTTCTAAAGCTTTAATCAGAAGATATGTCTTTTTGTTGGAAACAATGTCTCCGCCTATATTTTTTCCGAATTTTTCTACATTGCCGTAGGTGTCCAGATAGTCGTCCTGCAACTGAAAAGCCATTCCAAGGTTTCGTCCGAATTCGTAGATGTTTTGCTTGTCGGATTCGGCAGCGTTTGCTTCTATGGCGCCAATTTTTAATGAAGCTGCAAGCAAAACTGCTGTTTTTAGGTTTATCATATTAAGATACTCGTCAACGCTTACATCATTTCTTGATTCAAAATCCATATCGAATTGTTGGCCTTCACAGATTTTTAATGCTGTATCTGAAAAAACATCTAAAGTTTCTTTAAGATTTTGAGCTTTTGAGATGTATTTATATGCTATTACCGACATCGCATCACCAGAAAGAAGGGCAATATTGTCCGTCCATTTAATATGCACTGTCGGATTTCCGCGACGCACCGAAGCGTTGTCCATCATATCGTCGTGAAGCAAAGTAAAATTGTGAAAGATTTCAATTCCACAAGCAACATCAAGGATTTTTTCGATATTACCTCCAAATAGCTCGGCTGCCATTAGACAAAGAACAGGTCTAATCCTTTTTCCGCCTGCGCTTAAAGAGTAGTAAACGGGATCGTAAAGATTCTGCGGAACTTTTCCAAAGCTTAAACTTGCAATATGACTATTAATAATTCCGAGAAGTTCTTTGTCGCTGTGCATAGCTAAGAGTTTATGTAATCAAAAAAACCTTTGTTGATAATGTTTTTAATACCTTCTTCAAGACTTATCAGTGGGCGTTGCAGCACTTTAATCATCTCTGAGTTGTCGGGACAGCGACGCGCCATATCGCCTTCGGGCAATGGTGGAACGTGTACAATTTTTGATTTCGAGCCTGTTTCTTTGATAATAGTCTGAGCAATTTGCAATATTGGAGTTTCGATTGAGTTTCCAATATTAACTACATCGTTGATAAACAAATCCTGATAAGCTATACTAACACATGCATCAACATTATCGTCGATATAACAGAATGTTCTGGTTTGCGAACCGTCGCCATAGATTGTAATATCTTCGTTGCGAAGAGCAGCGAGTAGGAATTTTGAGATAACAAAATCTTTGCTTTGTTTTGGTCCGTATGTGTTAAAAAATCTAAATATTGTAAAATCTACACCATATTCTTTATGGAATGATCTGAGATATGCTTCGCCCAGATTTTTAACAATTGCGTATGGCAATCTTGAGTTTAGTGGAGTAGTGTGAGCATTCTGTGGAAATTCGACAGGTTCTCCATAAACTTCGGATGAAGACGCAAAGAAAATTCTTCTAACTCCTGTGTTTTTACCAATTCTACAAATATGCTCGATGCCACGAATATCTCTAAGTACGCCAACAGGGTGTTCTTGAGTTCTTATAACCCCGACCATTGCAGCATAATGAAAAACATAATGAAACTGAAAAGAGAGCATTACTTCCAAAATCTCTTTATAGTCGTTTACATCACCTTTAACAAAACGAAGATTATCTGAAAGCGGGGGTAGTTTCTTTTGATCTCCAGTTGAAAGATTGTCCATAATTATTACCAGATTCTCAGGGTCCTGAGCAAGTTTCTCGGCTAAAGAGCTTGCAATAAATCCTGCACCTCCGGTAACTAATATTTTTCTCTTAAATGAGTGTCTCGAGGTTAGTGTTTTCATGCTAAATTATTTTCTTTTTCAAGGGTGTCTTCATCTTCGTAGTCTTCTACATCAACTTCATCCGAAATATCAAGAATCGGTTCTGGGAATTCTTTTTTATTGATGAATTTTTCGAGAGTCATTAGCATAGTTGGTAAAAGAATAAGATTGCATATCATTGCAACTAGTAAAGTCATAGACATTAAGAATCCTAATGCTTTTGTTCCACCAAATTCTGACGCAGTAAAAATTAGAAATCCGAAAAACAATATAAACGAAGTGTACATCATGCTTGTTCCGGTTTCTCTTAATGCTTTTTTTACTGCCAGACCTATATTCCAGTTGTTTAAAGATAACTCTTGTCTGTATTTTGTGATGAAATGAATTGTTCCGTCAACCGAAATACCTAGAGCAATGCCGAACACTAAAATTGTACTTGGCTTAATTGGAATTCCAAAATAGCCCATAAGTGCTGCGGTTACAAGCATTGGAATAAGGTTTGGGATTAAAGATATTAAAACCATCTTTGGCGAACGTTGCAGACCAAACATCAATAATGCAATTATAAGAACAGCCAAAGCTAAACTAATAAACAGATTATTAATAAGGTATGTTGTTCCAGTAAAATAGATTATCGTTGAACCAGTAACCAATGTGTTATACTTCTCTTTAGGAAAGACTTCGTAAATGTCTTTCTTAATTTTTGGAAGCAAAACCTGCATTCGGTTTGTGCCGATATCTTCAATGTTTAAGCTTATTCTAGTAATTGTTTGAGTACTATCGATGAAAGCTTTTGCCAATTTTTGGTCTAAACCGTTTGGTAATCTCTTAAATATTGTTTCGTAAGTTTTTGGATCTGGTGGAAGAGTGTATTTCTCTGGGTTACCTTTGCTATATGATTGATATAGAAACTTTATTGCATCGGCAACCGACATTGATCTTGAAAGCTCAGGGTATTTGGCTAGTCGCATTTGCAACGAATCAATTTTTTGAATTTGATAAACCATATCAAGCCCCTGCAAAGAGTCTTTTGCTTCTATTGCAATTTCGAGAGGACTGACACCGTTAAAGTTTTTCTCCAAAAATTTTAAGTCAACATAAATCGGATCATCTGCAGGAACGTCGTCCAATAAATATCCAGTCTTTTTTATTTGTGTAATACCAAAAATAGAAGCCGCCAGCACTATCGAAACAGTAATATATACTTTTGGCCTATGATTATTTACAATGTTAGTGAGAAAATCAACTAGCTTATTGATATATTTGTTTCCAAGATGCTTTGTGTATTTATCAGATGGTGGTTGAAGGAAACTGAAAATTGAAGGGATAACGATGAGTGCTATAATAAATGTAAAAATTATACCCAACGAAGCAATTATACCAAATTGAACCAAGATTGAACTATTGGTAATTATAAAAGTAGCAAATCCAGCAGCTGTGGTAGCATTGCTTAAAAATACTGCATTGCCGATTCTAGAAATAACTCTTTGAAGTGCTAGAATTTTATTCCCATGCGCTTTTGTCTCTGAATGGTATTTGTTAAGTAAGAATATTGTATTAGGAATTCCTATAACAATAAGTAATGGCGGAATCATTCCAGATAAAATAGTGATTTTATAATCAAACAAACCCATGAGACCCACACTCCATATTACACTTACTCCAACAACAATCATTGCCACACCAAGAACTTTGAATGATCTAAAAAGAAGATACAGAATTAACATGCAAATAACTGCGGCAAGGATAATAAAAAGCTTAACCTCAGATTTAATTAAATCCATCATCTGGGTTCTGATATATGGATGACCAGAAAGATGTACTTCAATATTTTGTGCAGCTGCATATTCTTTAACTACTCTTTCAATTTCATGAACAGTTGGAATTCTTTCTTTACTGTTTAAGATTTTTTTGTCAATCGAAACATTTAATATGTAAACATGAGTTGTTTCATTGTAAAGCAATCCTTTATAAAATGGTAAGGAAAGAAAAACATTTTTCAAACTGTCGAGTTGTGCCTGAGATTCGATTTTATCAGGAAACATATTATAGGTTTCGAACTGTCTGCGATTAACTCCATTTTCGTCTTGTTTTGTTACTTGTCGGATGTTAACAGCATTGCAAACAGTTAAAACTCCCGAAACATTTTTAATCTTCTTAAGCTCAACACACAGTTTTTGAAGTGCCTGAAACTTCTTGATGTTAAAGATATCCTTGTCAACAATACCAATAACAATTCCATTTGCTTCATCACCAAAAGTCTTTTTGAATTTTACATTGTCGAGATAAACAGGGTCATCTTTCGACAACATGTTTGCATAGTGATAATCCATTTCAATTTGGGAAGCTTGATAACCCATAAAAATGGTAATAATTCCGACTGCAGTTAAAAATGCAATTCGGTTTCTTAAGATGAGGCGGGCAATTTTAGTCCACATTTTTTTAAATTTTCAGACTGCAAAATTACAGAATTGATTTTACATGGCAAGAAAAATATTGTTCAAATTAATTTTACAATTACTTAACATTGGAAATTGTACTTTGCAAATGCAGTGTGATATTTTTGCAGGACTAAAAATATTTATATGGAATACGGAATTTTTGATTTGTTGACATTGATAGGATCATTGGTATTGTTCCTATTTGGTATGAAAATGATGAGTGAGGCTTTGCAAAAAGTTGCTGGTAGTAAAATGAGAAAGATTCTTGCAGCGATGACCTCGAACAGGTTCTTTGGTCTTGCAACAGGGATACTGATAACTGGAGTACTTCAATCATCATCTGCAACTACAGTAATGGTTGTTAGTTTTGTGAATGCTGGACTTCTCTCTCTTACAGAAGCGATAGGTGTTATTATGGGAGCCAACATAGGTACAACTGTTACTGCCTGGATTGTTTCTCTTATAGGTTTTAAAGTTAAAATGAGCACATTGGCTTTACCTCTTTTGGCGGTTAGCTTTCCTTTAGTGTTTTCATCACATGGCACTCGAAAAAACTGGGGAGAATTTATT
>JAQVGK010000207.1 GCA_028696755.1 Bacteroidales bacterium
TTTTTTGTTTTTTTGTTTTGCATCATAAAAATAAGTGAAAAAACTTTACTTACCAAACCCTGTTTAAAATACTTATAAACAGTGGTTTGGTGAGTTTTTATAACAATTAGTTTGCGGATTTAAGGGATAATATTAAGCTTTTTACAAACGATGAACTTGCCGAAATCGAAATTTCTGCATTCGACACAGTTCATTTTATCGATAGATACAATATTTATGTAAATGGTGTGGCAGTTTTTGGTAGTAATGGAAAAAATGTGAGAAAGGCAGAACAAAAAACCTTAAATGTGAGCGAAAAGGTGAGACTAAGTTCTGGGTTAAATAAAATCGAAGTTTCCTGTATTAATAAAGCAGGTGTGGAGAGTTTACGGAACTCTGTCGAGGTTTTTTATCAACCAGAGCAAGCTATTAAACCTAATGTGTATGTAATTTCGATGGCAGTAGCTGAATACTCTAATCCAGAATATAATCTTAATTACACCGTTAATGATGGTCGCGAGATAATTAAAGTTTTCTCATCACTTTCGCCTGAGTATAATATAATTGTGGATTCTCTCTTTGGTAAAAACTGTACCCGTGCAAATTTTGTTGCGCTTCAGCAGAAACTGAAGAATTCTACAGTTGATGATATTGTAATTGTTCACTTTTCGGGACATGGTTTGCTCGACGATAACGGTGATTTTTATTTTGCAACTTATGATATTGATTTTGCCGATCCTTCCAAATTTGGACTTGAGTACAGTATGATCGAAGGCATCTTGGATGGCATTCCTGCTCGAAACAAACTTGTTTTACTCGATGCATGTCACTCTGGCGAACTAGACTATAGTCCTGAAGTTATTCCAGTAAATCAAAATACTGAGAAGATAAATTCACAGGCGCAATCGGCACTTGCAGCAAAAGGGGTTGTTATGTATGCAGTTCCAAATTCGGGCACCGAAGATCAAATGAGCAATTCGTATGACGTAATGACCGAGTATTTTGCTGATGTTCGCAAAGGAACAGGTGCTGTGGTTATTTCGGCTGCCACAGGAACAGGTTTTGCTCTCGAAATTAATGATTTGGAACACGGTATTTTTACCTATGTTTTACTTAAAGGATTAAAAGAAGGCGAGGCCGACAAAAGTGGTGATGGGAAAATTACCGTTTCCGAACTACGTGAATATATTTTTATAAACGTAGAGAAGTTAAGCGAAGGATACCAAAAACCAACAGCTCGAAAAGATAATCTGGTAAATGATTTTGTGATTTATAGGTAGTTCTAGGTTTAAAAACTTATAGCAGTTTTTGCTTGTAATCTTTTTAAATCCTTTTTAGCTTTTCTCATTTCAGAATTACTATCTTGAGAGACAATTAATTCCAGACATTTTCTAGAAAACTCAATAAAATAATTACTGTTCTTATCTTCATAATAACTCTTAGCCAAATAATAACACGATTCCCAATCATCAGGGTTTTCTTCAAAATAGAGATATAAATAATCAATTGCGATTTTGTACTTTTTGATTCCAAAGTATGATATGCCTAGATAGTAATTCAAGTAGGTACTTTCTGGCATTTTTTCGAAAACTTTTTGTAAATCAGGAATAGCTTCAGAAAACTTATCTTCCTCTACTAGCAAAATGCCTCTCATTTCCATAGCTTGTGTGCTGGTGCTGTCTATGTTTTTAAGATAATATTGAAGGTCGGCAAGAGCTTTGCTTTGTTTTCCAGCCAAAATATATGTCGAAGCACGATTAAGATAAGCATAGCCAAACGCATTGTCTGCTTCTATTGTTTTTGTGTAGTATTTTATTGCCTTCGAATAATTTCCTTCAACAGTATATTGACACGCTTCGGCAAAATAGTCGTCCGCAGTTTGAGAAAAACAAGCTATGCATGAAAAAATGCAAAATGCAGCTGTGAAATGTATTTTTAGTTTCATGTTATAATTTATTCTTCAAGTAAATATAAAACTGTGTCATTGCAAGGAACAACAATTGTGAAAGTAGTATCGCTATAAGCTGTTGTTTCGGTTTCTGGTTTAATAAGTTTTACCTGATAATCAGAATTCCAAATGTTGTGAAATTCAATTGTGTCATTTGGACGAAGATAGCGATACCCAAGCCTGTCAATGTCAATATCATATCTTGTCTGTGTATTGTTTGTTATAATGAGAGAACTGTTCCCCATTAGATGTTCTGAAATATAAGTTGTTTTAAATTTCTCTAATGTGTAATGTGAATAATGGTTATAATAGTTATTTGTATAACATACTTCGTCGATTTTCCAATAATAAGTAATTGGCTCTAAACTGTCAAAAACTACAATTCCATTTTCGTCAGTGATTTTTGTTTTTGTTGCAGGATTTGTTCCTGCCAGCATATCTTCTATTGATGTATACAAAGTAACTTTAGCGTTTGAAATTTCACCAACATTGTCTCCATAAAATTTAAGTTGCAATTTAGTGTTTAATCCTTCATCCTTTTTACAAGCTGTAAAAATAGTAATCCAAGAGAGAATAATATAATAGACATATTTGAAAAAGCTTTTCATTTTACATTGTCAATTTTGTAATGATTTTGCATGCCATTTAAAAAATACCTCATAATCTGATCTTTACATTCTTTGTATTTTTCGTTTCCAGGTGCTCTGAAGAACGCACTTAATTCGTGTTTGCTAATTGGATATTCCGATGATTCTAGCATCTTCAACATGTCTTCATCTTTAAGATTAAGTGCGATTTTAATTTTGCGTAGAATGATATTGTTTGTCAGTTTCTTCTCAGGTACAGGAATTTCACCGTCTTTTGCTCCTCTTTTAATGGTAATAAAACCATTTAGAAATGCAGCAAATTGAAAATCTTTAATCTTTACATATCCTTCTGCATCTTCTTTCTTTAACCAAGCACTAACCTCGGCTCTGCTTGCTTGCATGCCTCCTTTCGCGAATGTATCCATCATCATATCGTCGGTTAAGTCGAATGTGAACCTAATTCTACGAAGAATGTCGTTGTTTGTCATCGGTTTTTGTTTAATTTTTACAAAAGTAAGGAAAAAAGAAATAAAAATGGATTTTATCCCTTCTTTATCAACTTAAACTTTGATCCGCTTTTCGATTTTGGAGCTGAATTTTGGCTCTGATTTGCTACAGACTTGTTGCTTTTTTCGGAATTCGATTGCTTGGAATTATTACGAGGTTTCGACGATTTGTTTTGCTTTGATTGATTTCTATCTCTACGAACAAATTGTTGTTTTGGCGCCGAAGTAGGGTTGTGGTCAACAAGTGGGAAAGGATGTTCGCTAACGACTTTTATCTTTTTGGCAATAAGCTTCTCAACATCACGCAAATATGCTTTTTCCTCGGCATCACAGAATGATATTGCTGTTCCATTGGCACCTGCTCTGCCAGTTCTGCCAATACGATGAACATAGGTCTCGGCAATGTTCGACATCTCGAAGTTTATAACATATTCTAGTTCGTCAATGTCGATACCACGTGCAGCAATATCGGTTGCAACCAAAACCCTGATTTGCTGTGCCTTAAACTCGTTTAGTGCTTTTTGCCTTGCATTCTGTGCTTTGTTTCCGTGAATTGCAGCAGCTTTGATTTCGTTTTTTGCCAGCATCTTCACAACTTTGTCGGCTCCATGCTTCGTGCGGGTAAAAACCAGTGCCGATTTTATCTTTTCATCTTTTAGAATTTCAAGAAGTAAGGCATTTTTATTTCCCTTATCAACAAAATAAACCAGTTGGTTTACAATGTCAACCGTTGAAGATACTGGTGTAACTGCAACTTTTTGCGGTTTATACAGAATTGTGTCGGCAAGTTTAACAATCTCTGGAGGCATAGTTGCCGAGAAGAAAAGACTCTGGCGTGCTCGAGGCAGCAAAGCAATTATGCGTTTTACATCATGAATAAAACCCATATCCAGCATTCTGTCGGCTTCGTCGAGGACAAATATTTCTATCGAGGATAGGTTAATAAAGCCTTGTCCGATAAGGTCTATCAAACGACCTGGAGTAGCCACGAGTACGTCGATATTACCTCGCAGTGCAGCAGTTTGTGGCCCTTGGCCTACACCGCCAAAAATTACTGTGTTTGTAATTCCACTGTGACAGCCATAAGCATTAAAACTTTCGCCAATCTGTATTGCAAGTTCGCGGGTAGGAGTGAGAATCAGACTTCTGATTTTGCGTTTCTTTTCGTTTTTCTGCGATTCGCTTAATAATTGTATTATTGGAATTGCAAATGCAGCGGTTTTTCCGGTTCCTGATTGAGCGCAGCCTAATAAATCGGTGCCTTGTAAAATTATCGGAATTGATTCCTGCTGTATCGGTGTTGGAGTTGTATAAGCTTCTTCTTTTACTGCTCTTAAAATGGGCTCAATTAAATTGAGTGAGTCAAATGTCATAAATAATCTAAATGTTTTACTGAGGGATTTTAAACCGGTCAGAAATTATGCCACAAAGATAGTCTAAAATTTTGGATTAGTTGGTTTTTATTTTTTAGGAGCTGAACTGAGTGCAGCAACCAACCGCAGGGAGCTCACGCAAGTAATCTGTTTCACGAGCAGAATTGTTTTCTCTTACAACCTCTGCTTAAAAATCTCATTCATGTATCTGTACAAGCCAGGATGCTCTCGGGCAAGGTCTTTTGGACGTTCAAAGAAATACTCTGCAACCACAGCAAAAAATTCACCCGGGCTAGTTGCGGCATAATCTCTGATGTCGGATTCTCCATTATTTATTCTTTGAATCTCCTTGTGCATCAAATACATCCAAGGGGCAACATATTTGTGCTCTAGAAGATAATCGGGGATGCCGTTCATTTTATCGTCGAGCAAATCCATCAAGTGAACAAACTCGTGTATTCCTGTATTTTTTCCATCAAATGGCTCGGCAAATCCTGCATAAAGAGCTGTTCGCGACAGTTTCATGCTTACCCTTAGCCCTTCGGTTTTCTTTAAGAAATTATAGTCCATAAAAAAACTTACTTTACCCTGTGCTCCATCAAAATCTTAGGGATACAATAAAATTTCGTTCAGCATAGGGTAAGCCCAATGATTAAAACCAAAAACCGGAATTACTCCCGAAGCAGCTATTAATATTCTGTCCTTATCAGTTAATTCGGTTTTGTAAGTTCTGATTGTATATTTGCTGAGAAAATGCTGAATTCTTCTTTCAAATTTTTGCTTTTGTTTTTCAGGTAGCCTGTTATAATAATCAACATTTTGGCGCAAAATGCTTCGCCATTCTTTCTTAAATTTGTAAAGCGGAATATAGAAAATAAACGAGTTGCTAAGTTTAGAATAAACAAAAATTAAAAATACAAATGCTATGATTATCAAAATAAATGGTGGCTGCTCCATGTCTCTAACTATTTGATCTTGGTAATGGTTGTCTAAACATAATTTTTAATGCTCTGAAAAGCTCTGGATGTTCTGCCTCAAACTGATCGGGTCTTTCAAAAAAATACTCAGCTATCACCGATAAAAATTCAGCATTATTCTTTGTTGCATAAGGGTGAATGTCGGAAACACCTGCATTTATTTTTGCAATTTCTCTCTTCATAAGAAATAGCCAAGGAATAGCGTATTGGTGTGGCATAAGAGTCTGAGGGATACCGTCAATCTCGCCATCTTCTTTGTCGATAAGGTGAATAAACTCGTGAAGGCAGGTATTCCTACCGTCAGAATAATCCTCAAATCCTTCGTAAAGTGCAGTGCGCGAAATTAGCAACTTTCCAGATAAATATCCAAATCCTACGAGTCCGCGAAAATAACGATCGGGACCTGTTGTCTCAAAGTTTTCGTTAAAATTGTCGGGATAAACAATTACTTCGTCAAGCACATGATATTGCCATGTAGGAAAAGCAAAAACAGGAATAACTGCCGATGCGGCAATCAGAATTCTATCCTTGTCGTTAACTGTTGTGTCAACACCAACTATGCTTATGTTATTCAAAAACTGGGTTATACGCTTGTCGAAAAGCTCTTTCCCTTTTTCGTTAAGTCTTCTAAAATATGTAACGTGTTCCTCTAGTAGCATTCGGCGGTTATTTTCACGTCTTATTTCGTCCGACGATTTTTGACTCTGCTGCTTTTTATATGCAAAATATATTGCAACTCCCAAAACTGATAATCCTACGATGTATAATAGTGTTTCCATAATATCAAATTGTTGATAATACTTAATTTTCCCTTGCGCTTGCCGTGCCTAATAATCCTAGTGCCTGCCATTTAAATGGGGCTAATCAGAAAACTAGTCTGCGATTAGCTGCACAAATATATAAAATTGTGAGTCGTTTGTTAGAATCTTAGCAAAATATTTTGAATATTATTATGAATTAAAAAATAATATTTCTATTTTTACGTTTTATAACTTAATTATTACATCCTTAAATCCGCAAACTAATTGTTATAAAAACTCACCAAACCACTGTTTATAAGTATTTTAAACAGGGTTTGGTAAGTAAAGTTTTTTCACTTATTTTTATGATGCAAAACAAAAAAACAAAAAA
>JAQVGK010000208.1 GCA_028696755.1 Bacteroidales bacterium
TAAAGTTTCGGTGGGGAAATTGGTGGTGGAGTAGTAACCATGAAAAAACTAAAAATTAAATTTTGCTATAACAAAAACCCTTCATATATTTGTATAGCTAAACACAGCTTTGTTTTAACAAGTATTTGTTATAGTATTATTATTAATTGCATTTGTTTTATGAAAAGAATTATCCTCACATTAACATTGCTTTTCGCAGTTTCTTATACAATTTTTGCTCAGTGTAGTAACCCGTGGGCGGGGAATGATGTTGTGACATGTGGCAACCAAGTACAACTTCAAGCTACAAGTGTTACAACAGGAAATTGGACAGCACTAACATGGGATGGAAGTAACTGGACACCTACTGATCATTCATTGATTTTCAGCCCATCTTCAATTTCTCCTGCTATAACTGTCTTGATAAGTAATTATGTAGGATATTATAAAGATATGGTTTTTGTCTGGACAGACGAAAGCGGACCTTGTACTGATAGTGTTAATGTGAGGTTTGCAAAAACCCCACTGGCCAGCGTCATGGTCAATCTCGTAGAGACATGTGGCAACTGCATCACTTTCAACGCAGACTTGATTGGCTCTGAATGGGCACCACAGCATTATTGGATATCACCAATTTCTGGTGAATTTACAAATCCAGAAGGTGCAGAAAGCCCCAACGCAACATTTTGCGCAGACGAAGCCGCTTTGGGGGATTCTGCTTATGTTTTTGCAGAGTTTTTGTGGAATGTTGATAATAATGGGTGTATCATAAATGATACAGTGCGGGTTAATTTTTACCAGCCTCCAGAAACAACCTACGCAGGCCACGACCAAGAAGTTTGTGGCAATACAACAGAACTTGGTGCTGTGTATTATTTTTCCGAAAATCCAAACTATACCCCGGAAGGTGTATGGTCTATTGCTCAAAAACCAAATCCCGCAGCAACAGCTAACTTTTCGCCTGCAACAAGTGACACAACATCTGTAACTGTTAGCCATCATGGTGTTTGGAAATTTGTTTTCAGAGAAAACAATCAGTTAAATCATGACTGTTTCGATACCGATACTGTTGAAATTACCTTCCAACCAAACAACGAGGTTTTACCGGTAATGCCTTTGATTATTGACGATGAGCCAATTACCCTTACTGCTTTGGTAGAAGGAGGTGTGTGGTCGGGCAATGGAATTATTGATGCTGAGAATGGTATTTTCGATCCTTCGGTTGCAGGAATTGGAATGCACACAGTATCATATTTTATCGAAGATTTTCCATATTGTAATGGATATACCGAAGTTGGTGTTCGAGTAACAGGAGTAAATTTAGAAGGGTATGTTTATAATGACGAAAACGAAAATTGTATTTACGATTTGGGTGAAGGCGTTGCTAATACACTTACCTACGCCAATCCAGGGCCATATTATGCACTTACCGACAGTACTGGAAAATTCAGGATGTATCTCGAAGAAGGTGATTATGCCATCCATGCAAACTCTTCAGAGTTGTTTTACACATCTTGTCCTGAAACTGGTTTTCAGAATGTTTCGATAGTTGATGTTGGTGATACAGTTCAAAATGTAAATCTTGGTTTAACTCCTTATGAGCTTTGTCCAGATTTGCATACAGAAATTATTATGTATTCTGCTAAACTGTCTTTTGATAATTATTTTTATGTTAATTATTTCAACAATGGTTCGGCTACAGCCGATGATGCTTATGTTGAAATTGAACTTGATGAAATAAATACTTTATTCGAGAGTACGATTCCTTATACACAAACAGGTGCCAATACATTTCGGTTCGATATTGGAACAATCAATCCATATTCATGGGGCTATTTCGAATTTGCTGCCACAATGGAAAATGATATTGAATTATTAGGGCAGACTAC
The DNA here is from genome assembly GCA_028696755.1 of Bacteroidales bacterium. The sequence continues at coordinate 1,869 of JAQVGK010000208.1, forward strand.
TTGTGTTACTGCTACAATATATCCACATGAGAACTGTGTAACGGATATCGGTAATTGGGATTATTCCGAAATTGAGATAACTGGGACTTGTGTTGGAGACAACAATGTTATATTTTACATAAATAACGCTGCAAATGCTGGTGAAGGAGACATGTCAAATTTGCGTAATTACAGGATTTTTGCCAACAATTACTTAGTTGCCACTGGAACGTTCCAGTTAGATGGCGGCGAATCAATTCAGGTATCTTATCCAGCCGACGGTTTCACCATCCGTCTCGAGGCCGACCAGCATCCTGACCATCCATACAGCAATTTTGCAACTAATACAGTTGAAGGCTGTGGTGAAGTAAGCGAATTTTTCTTTGGAATTATAACGACAAACACTTACGACGACGAAGCTCCTTATACAGATATTGATTGCCAAATAATTACCGGCTCTTACGATCCAAACAACAAAGAAGTTCAGCCATCGGGTATTACCGAAAATCACTATATCGAAAGCAATACTTTGCTTACTTACCGTGTAAACTTCCAAAACACTGGAACCGATACTGCATTTACTGTTGTTATTGTTGACACGCTTAGCTCGAAACACGACATTTTAAGTTTTGAGCGCGGAATTTGCAGTCATCCATGCGAGTTTGAAATTTATGGTAACGGCATTTTGGTGTGGACTTTCAATAATATTTTGTTGCCCGATAGTGCTGCTAATGAGCCAGAGAGTCACGGTTTTGTAACTTACAAAGTTCGCACAAACGAAATGAGTGCAGCCGAGTACGGAACACAAATCTTAAACAATGCTGCAATTTACTTCGATTTTAATCCACCTGTAATTACAAACACAACCCAGCTGGTTTTTTGGAATTTGCCACTACTACCGCAGGCCATACCCGGATTGCATCTTAATCTGCAATTCAGCATTTTCCCAAATCCAGCCACTCAATCTTTTACGGTAGATACCAAAACTGAGAATTGCAATCTGCAAATTTTCGACACCAACGGAAAAGCTGTGAAGGAAATCACAAATTACAATGGTGAGCAAATCACAATAACCAACCTCTCTAAAGGCCTTTACTTTGTAAAACTAATTGCCAACGATAAGATTTCTTTGGGGAAATTGGTGGTGGAGTAGTAAAATTTAGTATCAAACCGCAAAATTAACGCTAATGTTGCGGTTTGACCCGAAAAATCTCAAAGAAATTACATAATGAAATTCTCGATGTTTTCGGGATTTATTACATGAAATTCATTATTTGGATATGCCTGACTAAATGTTTTTGATAAATAGGGTTTACGATTTTTATTCCATTTAATTTCGTAAGCGATTAGTTTTCCATCTATTTCTTCGATGAAATCAATTTCTTGTTGGTCATGCGTTCTCCAAAAGTAATTATTTGTCCAAATATCATTATAATGCTTGTGCTTAATTCGTTCAGAGACAAAGAAATTCTCCCATAGTGAACCAATATCTTGCCGCAGAGTGACAGGGCTAAAGTTTGCAATAAGAGAATTTCTAATACCGTTGTCGTAGAAATATATTTTGTTGCTCTTTGTAAGTTCTTTACGTAGATTTCTGCTGAATGATCCTAATCTGAATATTACAAATGATTTCTCTAAAAGCTGTATATACCTTTCAACCGTTTCGTTATCGAGTCCTACTGTTTTTCCCAATTCGTTGTACGAAACCTCGTTGCAAACCTGAAAAGCAAGAGCTTGGAGTAATTTCACCAACTTTTCGGGCCGTTTAATATTTTGCCACATTAGAATGTCTTTGTATAGATAACTATCTGTAAGCTGCTTCAGTATTTCCTTTTCGCTTCCAGGGTTGTTCACCACATCTGGGTAATAACCATAGAGCAATCTGTGGTTTATAAGCCTTTTCTCTTCTAGCAGTCCGTGATGATTAACCATTTCTGCAAACGAAAGTGGAAAAAGTCGAAATTCCCATTTACGTCCGGTTAATGGTTCGTTTAGTTTATTTGTTAGGTCAAAAGACGATGATCCTGTTGCAATAAGTTGTTTATCTTTAATTTGATCGGTAATTAATTTGAATTTTAGCCCAACATCTTCTATTCTTTGAGCCTCATCAACAATAATTGTTTTATAAGCAGCAAACATGGCTTTAAGGCTTGTTGAGTTAACATTGTTAAACATTTCCCTTACATCTGGTTCGTCGGCATCAAGCCACAAAACATCATCAGAACTGAACATCTTTTTCAACAAACTTGTCTTCCCTGTTTGTCGTGCACCGATAATTATTATTGCTTTTCCTGTACTAATTTTCGAATTGATATTGCTTTCCAAAAGACGTTCAATCATAATATTTAGTGTTTAACCGCAAATTTAGCGTTAATTTTGCGATTACGAAAGCATTTTTATGATTTTTTGTAATTTAATTTGCTGATACAGAATTAAAGTCGTTTAGTTACGGCTTTCAATAATGGGATTTAATAATTTAGAATAATCCATCATTAAACTGTTAATGTCCGCTGGACAAAGAAGTGATTTTAGTAGTAGGGATGTTTTTACTGACGCTGAAGCCCGCCAGCTGGCGGGCTAGTTTTTTTAAGAGATTATTATAACATATTCTTACTAAAATTCGTTTTTGTCCAGGGGACATAAACGTCAGTAAAAAGCTTAAGCATACAGTACTTTTTGTCCAGCAGACATATACCTAGAATTGCTTAACTAAACGACATTGAATACAGATTTTAAACTTCTCTAAATCTTTTCATTTTTAAAACTCATTGCCAACGATAAGATTTCGGTGGGGAAATTGGTTGTGGAGTAGCTCCAAATTAAACCTCGCAACCCCACACAAAGCTGTGGTTTAAAATGGTGCCGCTGTTAAAGATAAATTCTTTGGTATTTTCGGCGCTGATAAGACTAGCTTTGATTTGTGAATTTTCGACAAATGGCTCAACTTTGATCTGGGCTTTAAAATCGAGGCCTTGAATATTTGCAAGCTTGTAAACACATTCCTTGGTGTTCCAAAGTATATTTAGTTTTAGCTCGTCGTTGCCAGCAAAATCTAGTTCAGTTTCGGAAAATGCGCGCTTCGAGATTCGCTGAATTCGACCCGAGAATTCCTCAATATCTATCGCATATTCTTTTGTAGGATGCCAAACTATTGCAGCAAGGCTGTCGGAATGCGAGATGCTGATGAAACCATTTTCTACGATTGGTTTTCGTTTTTTGTAAGTGATTTTTAAATCAAGACCACATTCCTTTATTAAGGCTCTCACATTTAAAATCTCCAGTCGACGGTCAGCCGAACCCGATTGCGTAAGAAGCATATTATCAACATCGGTAAGATTGCAGTATGAGTACAGAAAATTCATATCGGTAGAAATTTTACGGATGCCCGAAATGCTGTTTTCTCCAGTAAAATTCTGTAGCAAAATCATACTATCTCCATCTAAAAGTTTCCATCAGATGTTCGATGTCGGTGCGCAAGTAATCAATAACAGGACCGAGAGAATCCTTATTTGGAGCTACATCAAAATACAAAGACCCGCGCACAAAATGTTTAACACTATCTGTCAAAAAGAACTGAACCGATGAGGCTGTATTTCCCTTTAAATTATACATTATGCCATAAACCTTAATGCTGTCGTTTTCAAATCTAACTTCTTCGATAGCATCGGCTTTAACAACATGCTTGTAAACAAATTCGTGCTGGTCTTCGAGATGCTGGCTAAGGTCGTTGTTTAATGGTTTGTAAGTGATGTAAACGGTAGCTCTGTTAATCGGGAAATATAAATCGAGCCAACATGCACCTTCAGGATCTTTAATTATAAATGAGTATTCGGGCACATCAAAAACAAACGGGCATTCGTCGTTGTATGTTTTGTAAGTTTTCTCTGGCAAATCAATCCTAAAATATCCTCTAGGTTTTGGCACCGGCGGGTTGCTGGTACAAGAAATTAAAACCAGGGCTAATATTGTTACGAGTAAACTAATTTTTATTTTCATGCGGAATTTTTACTTTAAGTTTTTTTATTCGTCTTTCGTCGGCAGCTGTAACTGTAAATAGAAACCCTGCAATTTCGATTTTAGTATTTTTCTTTGGAATTTCTCCAAATATTTCGAGAACAAGTCCGCCTAAACTGTCGGAATCTCCCTTTAATTCGTGAAAACCAGAATAATCAGTATCTACGGTTTTACAAAAATCGACAATGCTGGTTTTTGCATCAAATTCGTAAAGGTTTTCGTCAATCTTCACAAAAAACTCCTCGTTATCGTCCGACTCATCATTGATTTCGCCAACAAATTCTTCGAGAATATCTTCTAGTGTTACCAAACCACTTACGCCACCGTACTCGTCAACCACAATGGCAATATGTAATTTTTTGTTCTGGAAGTCGAATAACAGGTCGTTAATCTTTTTTGTTTCTGGAACAATAAAGTGTGGTCGGATAAGCTTTTGCCATTTAAAATCTTCCTTGTTCTGAAGGTAGATGTATGGCAGAACATCTTTAATATAAAGCACTCCTTTAATATTGTCGAGATTATCAACATAAATTGGAAT
>JAQVGK010000209.1 GCA_028696755.1 Bacteroidales bacterium
GTTGGTTAAAACGCCGCTTGTCCAACACCTACCGGCTGTAATTGTTCCACCTGTTACATCAGCCCATTCGCCACCACTAAGTTTCCACTGTCGTTTGAATTCTTTTGGTCCAGTAGCATCAGAATACTGCTTCGACGAAATTTTAAAACTGTGATAGCCTGCTGCTTTGAATTTTACAGACCAGAATTTATCATCAGCACCTGCGTCCCAACCGTCAGCTGTTGCAGCTAAATCGGTAGCTCCAGCTGTAGAAGTAATTGTTCTGGTTGTTCCTGCTGTACCGTTTTCGGCACGAACATCATAGCCAAGATTTCCATCTAAACCAGAATCAGCAGTAAAATCGCCATCGGTTGCAAAGTTAAAACCGATAACAACATCCTGCGCATTTACACTGCCAATCATAAAGATTGCTGTTGCAATAACTAAGAGTAATTGTTTTTTCATACTTTTATTTGTTTTGGTTAATCCTATTATTTTATAATTATATCTGAACTTTCATTGAAAATGTTATTGTTCCTGTTTCGCTATGGTCGGCAGAGACAACTTTTACAATACCTTTTTTCCCCGCAGCAGTTTGGAACGGAATAATTGTACCTGCATTTGCCCATTTATATTTTTTCTTTCCCCACACATCGTCGTAAGACACAATTAATAACGAATCGTTATGTGCATTCTCAAAATCTTCGGCACTAACTCCGTTATCGGCTCTAATATCCCATTTTGTGTAATTGCGGGTTGACCAATTTACCAAGAATGGGTAATATTCGGTATATAATTCAGTATTGGCACCCACCTCCTCGCCTGGTGAAGAAAAAGTTGGCGACGGTAATTCAACACCATTATCTTCACGATAATTAAAATAAACTAATACATCTACAAGTTCTTGGAATAAAGTTGCAGTATCCTCAAAATGAATTTCGCCGGTTGATGGAAAAAAGAAATTACCAGTTGTTGAATTTTGCTGATACCCAAGAGTTATTGCTGGATATTCAAGTATTCCACCAAACTGAGAATTGGGATCTTTGTAAATTCTAAGACTTACTTCGGAAGTGTTTTTATTTCTATCTTGAACAGCAAATTTCCAAACAACATCATCTTCTACGCTTTGATAAAAAGTTTTGTAAACAGTAAAACCAGAAGAGTTTAAACCAGAATCCATTACAGTTTTGGTAATTCCGTCGTAGTATTTTTTAACAGTAAAATTGGTAATGTTTGCTTCGGGTCCATTAACTTTGATTTTAAACTTAAGAGGAGCTCCAACGGCAACGGTATCACCATCATTTGTCATGCCACTCTCGAAAATCAGCTCTATCTCAGGCTTTAATGGCTCGGGTTCGGGCTTACAGGAAAAGAAAACATAGGAAAAAACCACGGAAACTCCGAAGATTGCAAACAATCGAAATGCTCTTTTTATCAACTCGCTATTCATAGAATTCGCTTTCATCATTCTTAATTATTTTATTACAGTTTTAATGAATTTTGTAACTCAACCGGCATTTTATCAAAATACTTTTCATCGCACCAGTTAACTACTTTCATTCCATTTTTTTCAAGAATTTTACCACCTTTTTCTTCATTCACAAGAAACAATACAAACTTTAACGCAAGTTCTTTATTTGGAGAATTCTTAGGAATTGTAAAAGAGTATAAAATTGATGAACCTATAATTTCGGTTTCAGTGCCTGGCTCTTTTCCTGCTACTTTCATCGAAACAGTTGAATATAACTCTTCAAACTCTGGATTACTAAGATTGATTTTATCGTCAAGGCTTAAGTAATTTAGACTATGCTGTTGAGCAACCGACTTATATATAAATAGGTAATCGATATTGCCTGTCTCGAGCAATGAGAGTAAATCGACTTCCTTTGGTCTGATTACTGTATTTTCTATTGACAGAAGTTTATCAGCAAGCCCCTTTAATCCGAGTGATTTTTCGGCAAGTTTAAAAACAAAAACAGTTCTGTAACCGCATGGATCAGCATTAGGTTCCGACCGTCCAATTACAACATCATCTCTTAAAATAATCTGGTGCCAGTTCTCCGAATTTATTTCTGATGAATATTTCGAATTCTTGTTGTAAGCAATAATCATTTCATTTGAAGCAAATACAAAGTTCCATGATGCATGATCAGGAATCATAAGTTTATCAATAACAAGAAAATCGGCAACAGCTAAAACATCACATTCTTTGTCTAAGTCAGTAATTTTTCGAGCAGCATCCAAGCTTCCCGATGATTCTGCAAATATCTCGACACCCGGATTTTCCTTTTTAAACTCTTCGGCCAGCTCTTTAAATGGCACAGATAAACTTCCGGCATGAAAAACTGTAAGTTTGTTATCGCCTGCTTTGTGGTTTGCACAAGAAAAAGCAATCATTGAAACTATTACAAATACAACTATTTTATTCAGTTTCTTCATAAGAAATTTATCGAGTTGCAAAGATATGCAAAACGCCAAATAAAACAAAATATTTAGCTACAATACTAATAATTTTTCGGGAGCTAAGTTTTTAAAAGAAATGAATGTATATACTGCAGCACTGCCATTGATTGGGATTTGCAATAGTGTAACAGGACGCTTCACTTCGTTCGCGATGACCGTGCCGTCAAATAAATTTGGCACGGTCATCGCGAGTCCCCACCAAAAAAACATTTAGGCATAATGCGAAGATGACAGGTCGGGCTACACAAACAAAATGTGAACTTGTCGCTCACCGCGTTCGCTCCAAGTTTTTTAGAACGCGAATTCACGAATTTTGCTGACGCCTTACAATGATATATGCGTCAGCAAAATTCGTGAATTCGCGTTCAATTTTAAGAAGGCGTCAGCAAAAATGTGTGAGTTAATTCGGCCTATTTTGTGCGACTATTTATTGAGTACCACTTGCAATTTGTTGAACTGCCAGATAATCAGATATTTGCGAAGTTCTGTCATTGTTAGCCTTTGTGGTGAAGCGATGTGTTACACTTGCAGTATTTTAATCAAGATATAATAACAAAAACAAAGCCCCGATAATTACCGAGGCTTTGTGAACCAGAGAGGAGTCGAACCCCTAACCTTCTGATCCGTAGTCAGATGCTCTATCCAATTGAGCTACTGGTCCGATTTGAGGGTGCAAAGATAACACCTTTTTAGGATTCTCCAAAATAAAAATTTATATTTTTTCACCAAAAAGTTCAAAATCGCCTGTGTGAGTTATTTTAACGTCAACAAATTGCCCCAGACTTAAAACTTCCTTCGAATTAATAATCACCTCATTATCAACTTCAACAGAATCAAATTCTGTGCGACCAACGTAGTAATCTAGCTCTTGACGGTCGATAATAACTTTAAAGGTTTTCCCTATTTTACTTTCATTAAGTTCGGCCGATATTTGTTGTTGAACTGCCATGAGAGTCTCGGCACGTTGATCTTTGATTTCTAGTGGAATTTCGTCTTTAAAATTCTTCGCAGCTCTTGTACCGTCCTCCTCAGAATAGGTAAAAACTCCAAGTCTATCGAAGCGCTGTTCCTTTACAAACTCAACAAGTTCTTCAAATTCAGCATCGCCTTCGCCCGGATGTCCTACCAACATTGTTGTTCTTATTGCTGCATCTGGAATTCTATTTCTAATCAATTTCAACAGTTCAACAGTTTCCTGTTTTGTTCCACCTCTGTTCATTGCTTTTAAAACAATGTCGGAGATGTGTTGTAGAGGAATGTCAATATATTTGCAAACCTTAGGATTATTAGCAATTACATCAATTAGCTTTTCGGGAAACAAAAACGGATACAAATAATGAAGTCTAACCCATTCTATGCCATCGATTTTGCAAATAGATTCGACAAGCTCGGGCAGCAAAAATTTTCTGTCGAAATCGTAGCCATAATAACTCAAATCCTGAGCAATCAGAATAATTTCCTTTACTCCTTTTTCGGCAAGAAAATTAGCTTCTTCAACAACCTCATTCATTGGACGAGAAATATAATTCCCTTTAAAAAGTGGAATTGCACAAAAAGCACAACTTCGGTTGCAGCCTTCGGCAATTTTTAGATATGCATAATGCCCTGGAGAGTCAAAAATTCGATCGTAACCCTCACAACGTTCTGTATTAATTGCCTCAAGTAATTGAGCTGCATTATAATTGCCTGAATAAATATCAACTTCGGGTATTTCATTTTTCAATTCGGTCATATATCTTTCGGCTAGACAACCAAAGACAATAATCTTTTCTAGTTTTCCCTCTGCTTTTAATTCAGTTAGTTCAAGAATTGTATTAATCGACTCTTCTTTGGCATCATTAATGAAACCGCAGGTGTTTACAAATGCTATTTCAAAATCTTTTTTATGAGAATTATGTTCGACTCTATAGCCAGCTTTTACAGCAAGTGCAGCAAATTGTTCCGAATCGACAAGATTTTTAGAGCATCCAAGAGTGATTATATTGATTTTTTTTGCAATTTTTGCCATTATTTTAATTTTGAGAGTGCAAAGATAAACTATATGAAGCAATTTTTACTAATATTAATAATATGTTGCAGCTTTTCGGCAGCCTTTGCACAATATCATATTTTACCTGATTGGGCTGAAGACTTGCCATATAAAAGTAGAACTGATGAGATTTATGCAATTGGTATTAGCGACCCAAGGATGAGCGATAAAGAAATGGCAAAGGCTGTTGCATTGCACCGAGCAATTGCGATGGCAATTATGCTTAATAATTCGGAGGTGTACTATGCATCGGACTATTTCGAGAAAACAAGTGAAGAATATCGCTGGTTTATTTTAAGAGAAAATGTTGAAGAACTAGGTAAAGTAAAATCTTGCGCAAAAGTTGAAGATGAGAACTATAAAATTCTTGAAATTTCGGAAAATACCAATGGTGAAACACTAGTATTAATAAAATATTACCCGTCAAATGATACAAATTATAATTTTACAGTAAATGCAGAATATTACAATCAAGTTTTTGAAGTAAGCAATACAAGAGCATTAGAGTTTGTGAGAAGTGTAAAACTAACTACTGCATGGAAAAAGGAAGGAGAATCCGACAGTCTGAAAACTTATTTTCACATGACCAACTTCAATAACAGCATCAGTAGCGAGATAAAATTTGGCAATACTGAAATCAAATCACCAGGATACTCGTATCTTTATCAAGCGAGTATTCCAGACAGTTTAAACATAAGAAATTACACTGCGGCAGTCAATCTTCAAAAGGGTTTATGGATAGCATATTATGACTCTTACTTGCAGAGTATAATGAGAATCTCCAAAAACTACAGTTCGAAGATGGGAACAGTTTTCGACGATTATAAAGTAAATCGCAACGACGGCATTACTGAATATTCGACCGAAAGTTTGGCAAGAAGTGCTTGTAGAAACAAACTAAGTTTCGAATATGCCGGAATGGGAATACATAACAACATATTGTATCCACGAATTTTCATAGATGGTGAAAGGCTGGAATATGTCACATTCAGGCAATTAGAAATCCAAGACAGTTTAAGAATACAGGAAGAAAAAAGGAATAAGTGTTTTTTGAGAAGGATATTTTGTAAGAAAAAGTAAAAACGGAAGGCAGAAAACGGAAGACAGAAAGCAGAAAAATGTGCAAACAATTCTGACTTCCGACTTCCGACATCTGACTTCTGACCTCTGACTTCGGTTTTGAACAATAGCAATACGAATAAAAACATATAAAATGAACACAAAAGCGCAAAAATACGAACGTCTTTACAATCAGATTAAGGATTTAGTTATAAAGACAGACAATAAGTTAAGTAAAATGGCAACGATATGTGCTGTTTTGCATCACAAGAACGATCTCTTTTTCTGGACAGGATTTTACCTATTAACAGAACAGGGTGAACTTGAGGTAGCTTGTTATCAGGGACCGCTGGCATGTATTCGGTTAAAGAAGGATACAGGTGTATGCTGGGCAGGAATAAACTCTAAAATTCCAGTTATTGTTGATGATGTTCACACATTTGCCGGACATATTGCTTGTAATCCTCTAAGTAAATCAGAAATTGTTATTCCTTATTTTGAAGATGGGAAAATAAAAGGAGTATTGGATATAGACAGTGACAAACTTAAATCATTCGATGAAACCGACTCAGAATGGTTAACGAAGATTATGGAATTGATTTGATTTATAAACACAAGATAATTTAACGGTTAACAAAAATTTTATTAGCCGTTGCGAACAATAATTTGGACTTTTAATTATTTTCTCCCTCGCCCTCTTGAATCGAGTTCATATAACCTTCTTCAAAATACTCGGGTTTGTGTTCTTTAATGTAATTAACAGCCTGCTCGTAACCATCAATAAATTTTCCGAAATCCTCTTTATAAAGGAAAACCTTGTGTTTTTCAAAATGTGAGTTC
>JAQVGK010000210.1 GCA_028696755.1 Bacteroidales bacterium
ATTGTTGACATTATCGAAAATTCGAAAAACTCCGACAAAATTGGTTTCTCCGATACTACTTACGAATCAGTAACAAAGCTTAAACATTTTAATTATAAAATGATTTATAATCATCCCGAGTTAAACCGATACGACAAATTTTGCCACAACATCATTGCATCATTATTCGACCACCTTATAAATCTTATTGAAGCATATAAATTCGAATTTCATAAATACTATGAGAGCGGAATTGAACTTGACAAAAACTTTGGTGAATATATTTGCGGGATGTTCGACTTTTATTCGGTTGAAAAATCTTCTTCCACTCAAATTGTAACCGACTACATCTCTGGTATGACAGATACCTTTGCATTGGAGTCTATAAAACAAATTACTATCCCCAAACCAATACATTTTAAGTAATGCAAAAGGGAAAACATATATTATTTAAGTATAAATTCAAAAATCAAGAGGATTATATTGACTTCAATCTAAAAATTGAATCTGGGTTAAAAGATTTGAATAAAAAGCATTTGAAAAAAATATTAATATGCAGCACCGAACTCATACAAAACAATATCATACATAATTTTTCCAGCCCGTCTATCTTTGAGATTTCTAAAAATAATAACTCCATAATTATTGAATATTCGCAAATTATTGACGAAGTGCAGTTTTTAAAATTAGACGCACTAATTAACACCATTAATAATATAGACCTTATCTCAATTAAAGACAAAATCAAAAACAACATTACGAATAACTTAAAGAATGTTAGTTGTGGCAATGGTTTGATGACCTGTCGTTTAAAATCCGAAAACACCATTAATGTCCAATTAATTAATAAGGTATATTCAGAAAATGAAACATATTACAATTTTAAAATCCAATTAAAACTCAACGATAATGATAAAGACAATTGAAAAAGGCTCGAAAACACCATTAATAATTGCCGACACAGATTTAGCTCTAATTAAAATTAGTGGGGTAATAATTCCTGAAAACCCCATACCCCTTTTCGAAGAAATAATGAACCTAACTAAATTGGTAAGCGAAAAAAATAAAGTTGTACAGATTGAATTTGACCTTGAGTATTTTAATACTGGAGCTGCAAGGTATATCTATGATTACTTAAAGAACTTAAAACTCATCACATCTCTTACTATAAAATGGTTTTACGAAAAAGACGACGAAGATATCCTCGAAAGCGGACAAGAATTTAGCGCAATGACAGGAATTGAATTCTCTTTTATAGAAAAAATCTAGAGGTGCTTTTCGATATTTGATGTCATTAATTTGTTGTGATAAATAAAAATTTGTATTTTTATAAAAAATCTCAAAAAATGGCAATTTCGATTAAAAGCATAGTTATTAAATACTATTTTCCGATATGGATTTTTATTGGCTTCTCAACCATTTTAGAATCACAATTAGCTGCACAAATCTTGACAAACAACGGGCAAACAATCTGGTTCGAAACAGGCTCACAATCAACTATTGACGGAGATATTTTAAATCAATCTGGAACAATTACAATAAATAGTGACGAGCCTAATTTTGCGACATTGAATATTTATGGGAATTTGACAAATAATGATGAAATTTCTGCTCCCGGCCTAATAAACATTAGTGGTAATTGGATTAATAATGCTTCTTTCGAGGCCGAAGAAGGTACTATTAACATGAACGGAATCAATCAAATAATTGGTGGCAGCAACGAAACAACATTTTTCAATCTCGATTTTGTGATTAACGGCATTAAATCGTTGGAAAGCAATATACACATTGATGGAATAATTGATTTGGGCGATTCAGAATTAAACACTGGAAGCAATGCCGCTTTTATCGACAATAACAATATAAATGCTGTTCAATTCATCAATGGTTTTGTATCATCAGATGAAGACGGATATTTGCAACGTTCGATGCTTTTTGCTGGACAGTATATTTTTCCTGTTGGAGAAAACTTCGAAAGTCCATTTGTGCGCCAGATTGTAATATCGCCTAGCTTTGCCGAAATCTCAAAATTCAATTGTCGTTTTGTTTTGGATGATCCCGACAATAACGGAATGTATTCGACTTTGCTAGAGGATAGTATAGAATACATAAACGAAGACTGGTTCCATTTTATCGAAAGAGAAGCCGGAACAAATCCAGTAAAACTGGAAATTTATCATCTCGAAGATGATGGCAATTTCAATAAGTTTGCAAACTGGAAAATCACTCCACAACCTGCATGGTACTACTCGCGCGAAAGTTATAAGAGTTCTGACATTTCATGGCTAACCATTACCGAAAATACATTTAATGACTTTAGCAATCCTGCATTTATCCTTTGTTATAAAACTATTCCCGAAGTCGATACCACTCCCGAAGTAGAAGATTTAATTATTTACAATAGTTTCTCGCCAAACGGGGATAATCTCAATGATGATTGGGTTGTTGAAAATTGCCCCAATTGCAAAGTCACCATTTATAACAGAAACGGAAATATAGTATTCGAATCGCTTGAAAATGATGTAAATTGGGATGGTAAGTTTAAAGATCAAAAAGTTCCGGATGCTACATATTATTACGTAATCGAAAATCCATCCGACTCAAAAATTTATAAAGGAAGTGTAACAATAATCAGATAGCAAAAATGAAGAAATTAGGAATTATACTATTGTTGAGCGTTTTTGCTGGAGGACTGTTTGCGCAGCAAATTCCACAACTCTCATTTCGTCATCAAAACTTGATGATACAAAATCCGGCAGCTGCAGGCACATCACTAGGTCAGGAAATTAAAATACTTCACCGACAGCAATGGGTTGGCTTTGATAATGCACCAACAACATCATTTATTTCATACCAGCAAAATTTTAGAAAGACGAATGGATTGGGGGGATATTTAATTAGCGACAGAACTTTTCCAACTTCACGATTTATTGTTAATGCATCCTATTCATATATCATTGAGATGGATGATGTCAAACTGGCTTTTGGTCTTGCTGCTTTGGTGATGCAATATCGTTTTAAGAACACAGATTTAAGTTACAGAGAACTTGGCGACCCGAGTTTAGATTTTAGCACTGATCAAAAATGGAGACCAGAGGCAAATGCTGGATTATTGGTTTATGGGAATAACTTTTATGGAGGGTTTTCGATTAGCCAATTGATTAAATCTGGTTTTAGGCCATTCTCGACTGGTGATTACGGACTAGTGCAGATGAATAGACATTTCTGTATTAGTGGTCAATATGATTTTTACGCTGGGCAAAATCGAATTTCTCCAGGAATTTTTGCCGAATATGTAAAAAGTGCGCCATTTATCTCTGAGTACTCGGTATACTACAGCTTCGACAACATGATTTATGGTTCGGCCACCTACAGATTTGCTGATGCACTATGCTTTGCAGTTGGGTATCGCTACGAAAGATTCTATCTGGCTTATTCTTTTGACATAGTTACATCATCTCTCAGAAATGCAAATTCAGGTTCTCACGAGATTATGTTTGCTGTTAACATTTCAGGAACAAAAACCAACACTCCTATGTTTTCATCAGGTGGCAGCAGCAGAAGAAATTCAAGAAATTCGGGTAGAATTTTCTATTAAAAATAATAAGCGATTTTGTGGATAGCCGATGGCAGTGCAAAAAGAACAACTTTATCATTTGCTTTTATCTGAGTATCACCCATTGCAATCATGCTTTTTTCACCTCGAACAATTCCACCAATAATTACACCCTCCGGGAAATCAATATCCTTTAATTTATTCTTAGTAACAATAGCATCTTTCGAAGTTACAAATTCTAAAACTTCAGCATCAGTTCCTGTCAGACATTTAATCGAGGCAACTTCGGCTTGCATTGTTTGAGTATATATTGTACTCGCAGCAGTAAGCTTTTTATTTATTATGGTGTCTATTCCCATTTTTGATGCAATCTCAAAATAGTCGAGATTCTCTATCTCAGCAACAGTCTTTTTTACCCCATATCGTTTTGCCAAAAGACAGGTTAAAACATTTGTTTCCGAATCCCCTGTCACAGCAACAAAAGCATCGCATTTCTCGAGTCCAGCCTCTAGCAGCAAGTCGATATTTCTACCATCACCGTTAATAACCATTGCATTAGGCAATTGCTCCGTCAACCTAAAACATTTCTCAGAATCAGATTCAATTATTTTAACTTTTAATTGACTCTCGATAAATTTAATAGCCTTAATACCAATCCTACTTCCGCCCAAAAACATCACATTGTTAATGTCAAGTTTTTCTTTTCCGGCCGTTTTAAGTAAATCTTTTATTCCCTGAGGACTGGTAATCATATAAACCAAATCATTTTGCATTAAAATATCATCTCCTTTAGGGATAATTGTTTGCTCGTCGCGTGTTATGGCAACAGCTCTATAGTTTTTATTATTCGAAAGCTTAGATGCTTCGCGCAATGAAAGATTTAAAATCGGACTATTTTCATCAAGTTTTATTACAAATAAAGTAAGTCTTCCTCCCGAGAATTCGAACACTTCTGTTGTTCCGGTCTGCTTCAAAACACCAACAATTTCTTTTGCTTCAAGAAACTCAGGATAAACCATCTTGTCTATACCCAAATTAATAAATGTAAGCTTATTTATTGGGTTTAGATACTCCATATTATCAACACGAGCAATTGTTTTCTTTGCACCAAGTTTCTTGGCAAAAATGCAAGATAAAATATTGGTATCTTGCGAATTCGTTACCGAAATATACAAATCACAATTGTGCACCTTTGCTTCTTTAAGTGTTGAAAAAGAAGTACAAAGGCCCGATACTGTCATTAAGTCGTGCGAACTATCGACCTCTTTAATTAAATTATCATCTTGATCAATTAAAACCAAGTCATGATTTTCTTTCAGCAACATTTTTGCTAAATATCTTCCAACTTCACCAGCACCAGAAATAACAATTTTCATAACTTCAACTTTAAACTTGTCTCGAACTTCTACCAATTATCTGAATTACTTTGTCGGCATAATCAACACAAAAACCTTTATTATTTTTCTGCTTTAATGCTAATATTCTAAGCTCAAAAATAAAAGAAAGATAGTTTATGTAACTAAGTACACGTATTTTATTAATTCTCAAATCAATTTTATTATCTTTAATATATTTCTCAACAATTTGCTGGTTGATTAATACACCCTCGTCGTATGGATGAAAGTAGAAAACTATTCCATTTTGATTTCCGGCAAACACAGCTTCTGCAAGTTCTTCATCGACATAACCGAGTAAAAATATTCCAGGAATATCAAGAGGATAAACAGGAATGTCGGTTTGTTGAGCAATCATGCTAAATAATAAAGAGATTGTTGGAGCAACATACTTTTTATAACTTAAACAATTGGTAATACTTAGATATTCTGGATTAAAATCGCCAGCTGGATATTTTTTAAATTTGTTTTCCGAGAATAATATTTTGCTAATAATTTTAACTTTCTCTATTCCAGTAAGTTGATTATTTAATTCAATCCACACCTCTCTAAGAACGCTATCGAAATATGCTTCTATCTGATTTACATCCACATCCCGATTAAAATATGTTTCCAGCAGAAATACTCCTTCGGCAAGCTGTGGATTTGGATTAAGAGTATAATCCTTAAGTTTTTTTTCAAATTTAATCCAGAAAATTTCGTCCAAAATATTTTCAGACCTTTCAATCCCAAGGTTATTGGATGAAAATGAATGGTAGTTTTCGAGATAGATTCTAAAAAACTCACCGTTTTCCAGAATCTTACCCCGTACTATCTCGTACACGCTTTTATCTGGATCTTCGAGTAAACGAAGTAATGATATTATTTCGTTATTGTTCATTTTCAAGTTCCTCGATTCTAATAACTTTGTTAACACCCTTAATTCTAATAATTCTCGACATCAAATCCTCAAGATCCTGTGCATCGTGAACAAATAGTCGAATCTCACCATAAAATACTCCATCAATAGTTTTAAAAATCAAAGACTGCATATTTACATCTGCTTCCTGAGAAATGACTTTGGTAATATTATAAACCATACCAACTTTATCAACACCTTCGATTTTAATGTTTACAGGAAAAGATAAAAGTTTATAGCTTGACCATTTAACCGTAATAATCTTATCTCCTTGCTTTGCAGCCAGATTATTTAAAGTAGGGCACGACTTTTTATGAATTATTACCGAATTATTTGGATTAAGATAACCTGCAACATCATCGCCTGGTATTGGATTACAACAAGTTGCCAAAGTTGATTTTTTATCGTCGAGATCTTCAATAACAAAGGTATTTTTCTTGTCAACTCCTTTATTGGCTTTTGGTTTTATGAAAGACAATTTCCAATACTTCGCGAAAATATTTTGTTTTTTTACAAGCTGTTTTTCGAGATC
>JAQVGK010000211.1 GCA_028696755.1 Bacteroidales bacterium
GAATATTTTTCGGGGCTATTCAAAACAAAAATTAACTTGCAAATGCAACTGGCTCCAATTTCTGCAGAACAATCTGTCTTAATTTGGTTTTTCGAAATGCCTGAGGGCCATAATCAAGAAGTAAAATATCAAGTATTCGCTAATCTTGTACTTGGCGACAAAATTTTTGGTCTGTCAAGTTCACAGTTTGCTGATCAAAACCTGGACAATATAAAGGATTTCTTAATGGACGTTATTAGCACAGTAAAGGTCCTCGATAATAAAAAAGAGTTTAAAAAATTATGCGAATAATTGCAGACTGAAAATTTTTAGAAGGAAAAAAAATGGCTTGGGAAGGTTTTTATAAATGATTTCTACTTTAATTTAAAAAGAATTATATTTTAACTTTATGAAAAGAATAATTATTCGGATTAAAAATCTTGAAAGAAATAAAAAGTTAATAATTCTGGCAATTTTACTCTTGATATCAAACTTAATACTGATGTTTTTTGTAAATATTGGCGATGGAAAAAACCTTGCAGGCCAAATAAAATCGTCGACAGAAGTTAGGAATGCCGGATTGAGAACCTTGTTTTTTGGATTGCCCTTATTTAGTATTATACTCGGAAGTATAATAAGTATTTTCCTGCCGAAAAAGAAAACATATAATCAAAGATTTATAAATTCTGGATTGATAATACTGATAGGTTTCTATTTAATTATGTTAATCTTGGAAATTCGAAATATGATTTTATGGTAGGAGTTTTCGCATTCGTGATATTGCATTTTGTTATCAATAATTTTTAATTTTGATGATGATTAAAATTGTTAATGAAGTGAGCTGAGCATCTGGGATTTTGGTATGCAGAATGGGGCGCCTAGGCTCACTCGGATTTAGCTCCGCTGAGCTTAATAAAACTTGTAGATTTAGGGGTTTGATAGATGTTTTATAAAAGAAAATAAAATCAAAAAACACAAAGCCAATTGCGAAACAAACCACGATTACATAACAGAAAGGTATTGCGTCTTAAAGGACACGATTATTCCAGTGTTGGAAATTATTTTCTCACAATATGTTGTCAAAATCGCGAACATTTTTTTGGTAAAATTGAAAATGGTGTAATGATTTTAAACGATGCGGGCAAAATGGTCGAAAAATGGTATTTTGAATTGGAAAACAAATATCCCGATAAACGATGCCACGCAATGGTTATAATGCCAAACCACATGCATTGCATAATTGAAAATGCACCAAACACCCACGAAACGTTTCAAAATGAAAATGTCGGTTCATGTGAATCAATTCAACGGGACGCCCACGTAGGGACGTCCCTACGTGGGCGTCCCGTTGACGAAAACCAATGTTGTGCAAAAAACGATATTGGAAACGATGAAAACCGTGGGCGTCCTGTTGATAAAAACCAATATTATACAAATAACGAAATTGGAAACGATGAAAAACGTTGTCGTCCCGTTGGCGAAAATCAACAACAACAAATGCCACAACCTAATTCAAAAACGAAATTTACAATGATAATAATTCAATACATCTTCACTTCCCCATCTCCACCAATCTCTCCGCAAACACCTTCCAGCTCAATTCTTGTTTTAGCAGTTTGATGTTGCTAATTAAGGTTTCAGTTTTATAATTATTAAAGTAATCCAGAATTGTGGCTTTTATTGTTTCCACATCAGGTGTTGATGCAATTAGTCCGGTTTTTTCGTGGTGGATGATTTCGGCTAAGCCGCCTACGTTTGTGGCAATCATGGGAAGTTCGAAATGATAGGAGATTCCAGTAATTCCGCTTTGAGTAGCGCCTTGGTATGGAAAAATGCAAACATCGGCGGCGGAGAAATAGGTCGCAACTTCGTTGTCGGAAATGTATTTTACGTGTTTGTGGATATTCTCTTTGTTGGGATTTGATTGTATCTGAACATCATATTTGTCGAAATTTCCGTAAACTTCGCCGGCAATGACAAGCTGAAAGGACTTATCGAGTTCTCCAAATGCATCAATAAGCAAATCGAGGCCTTTATAGTCGCGTATAAATCCAAAAAACAACAATGTTTTTTTTGCAGGATCGAGATTTAACTGCTTTCTGGCGGCGGTTTTATCCTGAATTTCGCCAAAGTGATCGTATAAAGGATGTGGGAGCAAAATAACATTTGCATTTGGCAAAAATGTGAGTAAGTCGTTCTTTACCTTTTCCGACATCGCCACAAAAGAATGATTGCGTTTTAAAAAATATTTTGTAAACGGCTCGTCGAAAAACTTTTTTTCGTGCGGAATAACATTGTCGAGAATGGTAACAACTTTTGTATTTTTTCCAACTTTTCCCGCCACATAACCAAGAGAAGGACCAAAATACGACATCCAGTATTTCATCACCAGCATATCGGGTGCAAAGGCTTTGATTTTTGATGCTGCTCGCGGCCAAGTTAGTGGATTTGCCGAATTTAAAATTCTGTCGGCATCTACCTTGTCAACAATATCGCCATCTTTTACAAACTGAGTTTCGCCAGGGAAAAGAAAATTGGGGTACTGAGTTGTAAATGTAAATGCCTTTGCGCTATGACCAGCTTTCTCGAACTCGCGTAGCACCGAAGCGTTGAATTGAGCTATTCCGCCGCGGAATGGATAAAATGTTGAGAGGTATGCTATTCGCATTAGCGTGTATTTAACTTAACAATCTCATCAAAAACAGTCTCTGGCTTAAGGTCGTGCATACACGATTTGCCTCGTTTGCAGGTTCCACCGTAGAAGCACTCGCAGCCGGTTTCTGGCTCAACAATTACACCTCGGTTGTACAGATAAAATTCGTGCTTATTGAAAATATTATTCATCAAAACCATTTTCTTTTGCAAAGCTGTTGCGATGTGCATCATCATCGAAACCTGCGTAACAACAATGTCGCAGGATGAAGTTACGGCAAAGAATTCCTCTAGAGAGAAAGTTCCTGGATACCAAGCACCAGTTTCTTTTGCCAGCATTTGATTTTTATCGTTTTCTTGAGGTCCGCCAAGCACAACAGGGTAAAAGCCATTGCTTTGAAGCAATTTTATTAACTCAATCCACAAATTTTCGGGCCATAAACGAGTGAGCCAGCGATTTCCACAACCTGTATTCAAACCAACTACTGTCAAGCCACCAGATTGCATTTGCATTCTTTGATTCCAACTTTCGGCAAGCACCTTATTATAATTGAGCAAATATGGTTCGTCGTTGAATTCGAGATGGCAAATTTCGAAAATCTCTTCCATGTAATTCTTAGTATTTGCCTGAGAATGATGGTCGAAATATCCAGTGATTAGCTTATGAACTGCTGCGGGAGTCGCGGCATCAATATGATTTTGATTCCAAATAAAACCATACTTTTCGGTTGCATTAACATCAGACAGTAACATGCAAGCTTCTTCTTCCTTATCGAGATTTAATGCAATATCGAATTTTTTGTGAGCCAAAACGTAAAGCGAAGTTTCATTCCATTTATAAATGTCATCGATTTTATCTTTCGGTAAAACTTCTGGCGACAGAGTAAGCCATGTTATGTGGCAATCTGGATAAAGCTCGCGATATTTCACAACAAGCGGAGTAGTTCTGATAACATCGCCCATTGCACCGAGTTTTATTATCAAAATTCGCTTGCCAGTTTTATCATATAAATTACAATTTTCGCAATCAACACCATCCGATTTGTTTGGCTTGCAAGGAACTCCGCCTTTAAAATGACGGCAGTCGTATTTTACATTCTTAATGTCCATGTTGTTTTTCTATGTTGCAAAAGTAAGAAAAATTTGAGAAAGACAAATGTTATTGTAATCGGTAAAAATCTGTAATCTGTCCCGAGCCAAAGGCTCGTGGATCCTCGTTAAAAGAAGAAATTGCTTTGCACTTTTTCTTTTAGCGAGTATGTTAAAATTGCAAATTGCTTTTTTATAAAATTCAAAAAGCAATTTCTATTTTAACGGGATAATCGGTAAAATCTGTTATCGGTGGCAGGCTGCTGAGTTTAGCATTAATCCTCCTTAGCCTTAGCCTCAGCCTTAGCCTGTTGAGTAATCGGTAATCGGTAAAATTTTGTAATCGGTAATCGGTGAAATCTGTAATCGGTAAGCAAAGATCTGTAATCGGTGGGATTGTTATGGGCTTTGGCATTGTGCTTTTTTTTATTGTAATCGGTGTATTGTAGTGCTTTGGGAATGTGCTTTTTGCATTTGTGGTCCGTAATCTTTAATTGGTAGTTTAGTCTTAAATGCTTATATGAACTCTGATTTTATTTTCCCGCAAAATAGCAGAATCTCTAGTTAAACAATTTTCTGCTACCTATTACATTTCAGAATCTATATTACATTTTTCCACAAAAGGATTCTGATTTTGAAATCATTGTGGATAATTTCTTACCTAACATCTCATATCGCTCAATCAAATCTGTTGCCACTTGGGAAGTTATATAATTATGATCTAATGATGTCTCTATCCAATGTTGTGTTTCGAGTTGTTCAGCATCTGCATCCGTTAATTTACTCTCAAAATGTTTAATGTATCTACGTTTACCCCAAGCTTAAGCAATTTGAGCTCCAACTGATCTAGAGGATCGTCTAATTTGACTTGTTAGTGAATATATTTCATCTTTGGGAAAGTTAGCTGATATATCAAATATCTCTTTTGCCAATTGTCTGGCAAGTTGATAAACTTCAAGGTCTCGAAAAGATTTAACATAAGTCATTTTTGAATTTTTTTTGTTAGTCTATGCAAATATAAAGATTATTTATTTGAAATCCAATTGTTACGCAATTTTTTTCATTATAAGTTAATACCTAACAAAACAACAATATCAATATAATTTTTACAGATTACCGATTACCAATCACCGATCACCGTTTACTGATTACCGATTACCGATTACTGATTACTGATTACTGTCAATGCCTGAAATAGGTTGACCGTTTTAAAGAACAAAATTACAAATTAAAACGGAAAAATTATGGCACAGAGGGGAAATTATCAATTAACAACAAGCGAACGACAAAGAAGATCTTTCAGCGAGAGTTTTAAGATTAAAAAAGTTCGAGAAATTGAGACAGGAATATCAAAAGTTTCAGATATTTGCAAAGCCTACGAAGTAACGAAGGCAGCTGTTTATAAATGGATCAATAACTATGGCATTATGAAAGACAAAAAAGAACGACTTGTTGTAGAGAGTGAAAGTGACACCCAGGAACTTCTGGCATTAAAGAAGAAAGTTGCAGAATTAGAGAGGATTGTCGGACAAAAGCAATTACTCATTGACTTTAAAGACAAGATGATTGAAATTGCTGAAGATATGTACGGAGTAGACATAAAAAAAAAGCTTTCAGATCAACTATCGAGTACTACTGGCTCCAAAGGGAAGAAATGAGCATGAGCTTAAATCAGCTATATAAAGTAATCGGGATAAGTAAACAGGCTGTTCATAAGATGCTAAATCTAAATCAAAAACGTCAAGATGAATCAGAGCAGTTAAATCGTTTTATCGAAGATATAAGAGCGGATCATCCGACAATGGGGTTAAGAGATCTTTACTTTAAGATTATGCCTGATTTTATGGGTCGTGATAAGTTTGAAGCATACTGCAAAAAAGCAGGGTTTATGATAGATAGAAAGAAAAGATATTGTATCACAACCGATAGTAGTGGCGTAATACGTTTTCCTAATTTGATCAATGATTTAGAAATAGTTAGGTTAAATCAAGTTTGGCAGAGTGACATAACATATTATGAGGTTAACGGTAAATTTTATTACATAACCTTTATCATCGACTCATATTCAAGGCGAATAATTGGATACAGTGTATCGTCTAGGCTATTAACAATTTACACAACCATACCTGCATTAAAAATGGCAATTAAAACCAGAAGTGGGTTTGATTTATCAAAACTAATATTTCACTCAGATGGTGGTGGCCAGTATTATGCTCAGGAGTTCCTGAAGATAACAGAAGATCTTAACATAACAAATAGCATGTGCAAGAACGCATATGAAAATGGTAAAGCAGAAAGAGTTAATGGAGTAATCAAAAACAACTATCTAGTTCATAAACATATTGACAGTCCTGAAAAGCTAGTAAAAGAAGTTGACCGAGCAGTACATTTATACAACTGCGATAAACCTCACATTGAGTTGAAAAGAAAAAGTCCGATTCAATTTGAAAATAATTTATTACTTTTGGCTCGGCAAGAAACTGCGAAGATGACAAATGTTTATATTAATTAAGAAGTACCCCACATATTAACTTAAAAGTATACCAGTTATTATTAACGCGCAATTCGAAAGTTTTGTAAATTTAACAATGATAACGATGTATACGAAGCAGGAAATAATATT